>DASXCN010000258.1:0-11048 GCA_036491155.1 Solirubrobacteraceae bacterium
GGCGGTGTTGCTCCAGCGAGGCCGAGCCCCTCCCACGTCGCGCCGAGCGCGATGACGCCCGTCGCGAACCACAACCAGCTGCGTGATCGAGCCGGCCTCACGTCAGGTCTCGCTCACGCCAGCTCGCCTCTCCGGTCACCCACCGGCACGGGTCGCGTCCTGACGATCTCGTGTAGCGATTGCTCGCCTCGGCGGTAGCCGGCTGCGGCCTGAACGCTTGAATGACGCCACTTGGCACCGCCGCGGACGGTGGGGACCCCTTCGGCGTTGAGCTGGTCGGCGATGGCCTGCAGGGTCATCCCCTCAGCCCGCATCGCCGCGATCCGCTGACTGAGATCGGGGTTGTCCGCAACCGCAGGACGACCAACCGCTCGGCCATTCATGCGCGCGAGCTCCAGACCGTGTCGGGTGCGCTCGCTGATTCTGCTTCGCTCCCACTGGGAAACTGCCACCAGGAGCCCTGCCGCGTGCCTGCCACTCTCAGTCTCCGTGTCGAGCGCATCGGCGGGCGCGACTAACCGCACACTGCGATCCAGCAGCCACTGCATCGTCCGGCCAAGCTCCGCGACCGAGTGGGTGAGGCGAGAGAGCTCCACCACCACCAATGCGCCTGCGGCACCGGAGTCGATACGGTCCAGCACGTACTCAAGACCCGGGCGGGAGCTCGCCCTCCCGGGCCGCGAACTGGGCTCGCCGACCACCTCGAGCAGCTCCAGGCCGCGAAGCCTGCACTCGTGGGTGATGACCTCCGCCTGCTCCTTGAGCTCAGCCGCGGTGGCACTACCGGGGAGGGCGCAGCTCGCATAGCCGATGGCCGTCATCGGTGACGACCCGCGCCCTTGTTCTTTCCTGCTTCCACTGCTGTTCATTCCCATCGTCTTTGCCCCTTGTCTGAAGTGGCCCGGCTCGATCGCGCTCTGGCTGATCCCGCCTCGCTTGCAATCGAGTTGCTCCGCCGCGGCCCCTGGCCGGGCGACGCGTGTGACGGCTCCTCGCCGCCTGCGGGTTATCCAGGCCGCTCCAACCGGTGCGTGACGGGGAACTGAAGGTGGAAGGCCTCGCCGGTCACGGCGGCGAGCCAACTCGCGGCCACCGGGGCGAAGCCGAGGCGGACCATCAGAGTGGTCGGCGCGCCCGTTCCTCCAGAGGCAGCGATTCCGACGCCGCGGGTCGGCCGCCCTCCCGGGTCTTGCGGAGCAGCGTCGGGCTGGGGAGGCGCCGATGCGACCGATGAGCCGTCGCCGCGGCGCACGCCATGCACACGCGTGCGCGCGAACAAGGAGGCCCCTGGTGACATACGCCCGACACGAGCGCGCGACGACGCTGGTGCGCGCCCCCCATTGGTGCCGGCGGGCGCGACGTTCGACACCAGGGGGTTCCCGCTCAGGTGTCCGATGTCCGCCAGGTGACGAACCCGTGCTCGCGGCGAGGCGCCGCCGGCGCTTGCAGCCTCGCTCCGTCGCGAGCGGCGCGCGTGCCTGCTGCTCGAACTGCGTGCGGCGAACCTCATCAGGCGATGAACACCGGACTGGTCGCCGGGGTGAGCTACTGCGGGCCCCGGGCGGCTGGACACGCTGCCAGTCAAAGGGGGCTCGGACGTCGCTGCGGGCGCAGCCGAGCCATGATCCGCACTCGGCGTCTGACCGACCGAGGCGGGTGGTTGGTCGCCCCGGATTGCTCCCGGCTGCGTGACGATGGCGCCTGCGGTCACGGTCGACGCCGCGGCTGGTACCGGAGGCGCGGCCGCGTCACACGAGGGAGTCCCGGTGGCCGCCGATGGAGCCGTGATCGACGCCACAGATGACGATGTTGCCGGCGCGCTCGCCGCCGCTCCGGTCGCGACTCCGGCCACCGATGACCCCGCGCACGGTGGTGCAGGGGCGGGCGTCGTCGTCATTGTGGGCGGCGGCGGAGTCGCGGGGGCGGGCGGCGTCGTGGTTGTGGGCGGCGGCGGAGTCGCGGGGGCAGGTGTCACCGGCGGGCTCGCCGTCGTCGTCGAGCCACCGACAGACGGCGGATTGTTGCTGCCCGGTGCCGTGCTGGTGCCGACTGTTGCTGGGGTGGCCGCGGCAGACGACGAACCCGTCGTGGTCGCGCCGGTGGCGGGAGTGGACGTCGTCACCGATCCGTCCGAGGCCTGACCGGCCGCGGTCGCAGGCACTGCGGACGGCGGGGTCACTCCGGCAGCGGAGGTAGCGGTCGTCCCGGTGATCGTCCCAACCGCGGCCGTCGCCGATCCCGCGGCCCACACGCTGGCGAGCAGTACGAAAACCGCCGTGAGCAGGTGGGTACGCAGATGCCCGAACCGTTTCATGCGACTCACCCGAGCTGCCGGACGCATGCGGTCGCGCACCATCGTCTACCCCAACCTCACGGTCCGCGTCACCGTGTGTCTGTGCCCCGCCCCGTCCTCGGCCACGAAGCGGAGGACGAGTGCGCCGGCTCTCACGCCCTCGAGCCGGTCAGCGAAGCGGAGCCTGATCAGACTGTGTGGTTGGGTGATCTGTGACTCGCTCTCATGGAACGTGCCCACGCGCGTCAACCGGTGACCGTGGCGTAGCCAGGCGGTCACGGTCACGTCGACCGCACGAGAGGCGAGCACCGCGACGGCGAGACCTCTCCGCCTCACCAATGCGGCCGTGGCCCGGAATGGGCTCGCGTCAAAGACAAGAGGCCGCTCGTCAAGCCGAACAACGCCGCTGCGGCCGGCATGGCGTGCCGTGCCCACGGCGCTCGCGCCTGCTCCTGCCCCATGGCAAGCTGCCGTGCCGCTGTCGACCGTCGAGCCGCTCGTGTTGACGAACCTCCACGAGTAGCTGCTGGCGTGCAGCGTCAGCACCAGCACCCCGAACGCGCTGTCATGGGCTTGCAACGTCGCCGGCGTCGCGCTGAGCCCGTTCAGGCTCTCGCCGCCCGTGCCGACCACGAACTCGCGAATACCCCCTGTGGTGGGATTGCCGGACGGGTCCTGCTGCGCGAAGCGCTCATAGAGGTGGTCGTGACCGTTGAGCACGACGTCGGCGTGCGCGGCGTAGAGAGCGCTGTACAACGGCGCGACATTCGGAACGCCCAGCGTCCACCCCGCCGAGAACAGCGGGTGGTGCCACATGGCCAGAATGCAGGCACTGGGGTTGGCGGCTCGAGCCGCGGCGAGGTCCGATTGGAGCCACGCGGTCTGGGCAGGCGTCGTCCCGCCGTCGACTGCGTCCTCGCATGCCGCGTTGGTGCAGTCGGAGTTGAGCGCATCGATATGCCAGCTGCCGAGGTTGAAGGAGTAGTAGCCGTTCGTGCCGTCGGGGTTGGCGACGCTGGTTCCGAAGTACGCGAAGTAACCGGCTGCGCCTTGCGTGCCGTACTCGTGATTGCCCGGCACCGGATGCACGATCGAGTTGAAGAAGCCCCACGTGCTGTCGTAGGCCCCGGCCCCCTCGTACTCGCTCAGCGAGCCGTTGTCGTACTGGTTGTCTCCGAGGACGAATACCGCGTTCGGGTTCTGCTGCCGAGCGATGGCCTCGGTCGCGCTCTGCTGACAAGAATCCGTCCTGTCACCTGCCGGGCACGAGATGTCGCCCACCGCGACCGCCACGGGATCGCCGGTCGCCGCCATGACGGGACCGGTCGCCGCCGATGTCGCCGGCGCCGACGCTGTCCCGTTGGTGGCCGTTACCGACGCGCGGAGGGTCGAGCCGACGTCGCCGGGCCCAGCGAGATAGGTCGAACTGGTCTGACCGCTGATGCTCTGGCACGCCGATCCGCTGGCGTCGCACCGTGACCACTGGTAGCTGAAGCCGGTCGGCCCATGCGTCCACGTGCCCGTCGAGGCGGTGAGTACATGGCCCTCTGCCGCCGCGCCGCTGATCTTCGGGAGCGCAATGTTCACCGGGGCGGGTGGTGGTGGCGGCAGCTGGGTCGTGGTGGTAGTAGTCGTCGGTGCCGTGGTTGTGGTGGTGGTCGTCGTCGGGACGGTCGGCGTCCCCGGAGGCTGAGTCGTCGTCGGATTCGTCGGAGTACCGCTCGGTGACGACGGGTTTGGCCCCTGCTTCGGCTTCGGCTTGACACAGCGCTGCACCTTGACCCGGACGATGCGGCCGTGCCGTCGCACGACCCGGCCGTGGCGTCGAACGGGGATCCAGACGGTCCGGCGCACGTACCCGGCCCTGCACCTCAACGGTTGATGCCCCAGCTGTGCCTGAGCTCCGACGGCCAACACGAGCCCGGCTGCGAGAATCAGCGCGATCGCCCCGAGGCGCCTCATACCGTCAACCCGCCAAATGCGTTACTACTCAAGTTCAGCCCGTACCCGATCATGCTCAAACGCCCTTGGAGGAGCGGGTCCTCCACCGCCGGTTCCCCACACGGAAAGTGTGTTGCGTCATCGCCCCGGCGCCTATCCCCCTTGTCTCCCGTCCTGCGTTCATT
Source organism: Solirubrobacteraceae bacterium (assembly GCA_036491155.1). GTDB lineage: Bacteria > Actinomycetota > Thermoleophilia > Solirubrobacterales > Solirubrobacteraceae > Palsa-465. The sequence goes on from DASXCN010000258.1 coordinate 4,420, forward strand.
GGTGAACGATCCGTAGTCATCCAGCCGGGCCGGGGCGCACAGGAGTTCACCCGTGTGAACGTTTTATCCCGAAGTAACCCATTTACAGGACATCTGGCGGAGGTCACACTCGATCTGATGCCGTGAGGGCGTGGGAGCGCCCCGGAGATGAGAAGCCACTACCGATCGTCACCATGACTCCCGGGACAAAAGCGGATGCACCGGCGCGTCGGGCGTAAGCTCATCGCGTCGGACCAGAACGTCGGCAAGGTCGCGGACGACGCGATCACCAACCTGAGCGCGTACGCGCTCAAGCTCGACGTCGACTATCACCGACTGGACGATCGCCTGCGTGAGTGTCTCAAGGGCGATGCCGCGGCGGCGGACGAACTTCGCGCATTGTCACGCGAGCGCGAAGAGCTCGGGGCCGCTCGCGAGGCATTTCGGCGATCGGTTGCCTCACTGCATGACCTGACCAGGCGCGACGCGCTCTCGGGGTGCCCTGATCAGGTATGAACGCGGGATGGCTCGGCCATCCCCTTGACGCGTTTGCCTCTTTCATGGAGTAATCGGGCCGACGCGTGGCTTGGAAGGGGCATGGGGGTTGGCCTTGTCAGAACACAGAAGATCAAGCGACCAGGTGGTCGTGCTAGGCGGCGGTCGGGGACTGGCGTGCGTGCTTCGCGCCCTGCGCAGTGAGGGGCTGCCGTTGACGGTCATCACCAGCATCGCGGTCGAGTCGGACTGCGACGAGGACGTGCGCCAGCACCTGAGGGGTCCCGTCGAAGACCTTCGTCGCTCGCTGGAGGCGCTGAGCAACGAGGACGGTGCGCTCCTGCACGCGATCCGCCGGCCACTGACGATCGACGGGGTCGGCGAGCACCCGTTGGGGGATCTCACGCTGACCGCAGCCGCCGAGGCATTGGGTGGCTACGGGCGCGCAAGCGTCTGGCTGGGCGATCAGCTCGGCATCGAGGGCTCCGTGTTCCCCGCCACGATCGATCCTGTGTGGCAGCACATTGACGACGCCACCCTGCCAATGCCGGGTAAGGCCATGAGGCGACCTGTCAGACGTCTGCGATTCGCCGGAAGCGGGAGCGCCTCGCCCGAAGGCGCCGTCGCGGCGATTGCCAAGGCCACATTGCTCCTGTTGGCCCCAGGCGGGCTGTACCGGAACATCCTGTCGACCTGCGCGGTGCCGGATCTTGCGGGAGCGCTCGCCGCCACGTCCGCACGCGTGGTGTGGATCGCGAACCTCCAGCCCGACCCGCACGAAGCACCGGGCATGACGGCGACCGATCACGTGCTTCTCCTCCGACTGCACGGGGTGCGCGTGGACGCCGTGCTGCATGACCCGTCGGCGAGGCTCGGCTTCGACGCCGCGGAGCTGTCAGCGCTTGGCGTGGAGTCCGTAGCTCACCTGCTTCGGAGCGGGTCTGATCCTGGGAGGCACGATCCCGAGTTGCTGCACACGGCCCTGACCCTCCTGCTTGCGTCGAGCCCGGGGGAGTAGCCCCCGCCTAGCCGCTTCCTGATGCGTTGCTCCCGGCGGCGGGCGGGCCCCCACCGCTGGCCGTGCCGCTGCCAGATGATCCGCTGCTCGCCGGTGGACCGCCGCCGCTGGCCACGCCGGTGCCCGACGAGCCGTTGCTCGAGGGTGGACCTCCGCCGCCGGCCACGCCGCTGCCGGACCCAGTGCCGCTCGGATGAGACGGAGGCTGGGTGGTATGACTCGGCGGCGGAGGTGACGTCGTGTGGGTCGGCGTCGGAGGTGACGTCGCGTGGGTCGGCGTCGGAGTGACCGACGGAGTGTGCGTGACGGTCGGGGGTGGTGTCCCAGCCGAGGTTGATTGGCTGCTCGAGTTCGAGGGCACGCTCGCCGGGGTCGACTGAGTGGTGACCGGTCTCGCGGCATGCGAGGAGCGCGTAGGCGCCTTGACCGTCGCGTGAGCGTGCGCCGGACGCGACACGTGGGCCCGGTTGCGCACCGGCTTCGTCTTCTGGACCGCGGCGACAGGACGTGAACTGCGAGCCTTGGCCGGCGGCACGGAGCTTGTGACAGCGTCCGTGGCCGTCTCCCTCGACTGCCGCGCGCTGTCGGCCAGCGCCGCGGCGTGAGCCTGAGGGGTGGCGGCGGTGTGTGGGGTCGAGCGTGCCACCAACAGCCCGATGACGACTGCCGCCGAGACGCTGAGCACCAGCGCCGCGCGCCACCACACGATCGGCCGCTCATGGCGGGCGGCGGCCGGACGAGCCTGCACGGCACGGACTGCGACCGGGGCGTCGTCCCGCTCCTCCGCGCGCTGTGCCGCGCGCGCGCCCTCGACGTCACCGTCGGCGGCGAGGATCGCAGCCAGCCGCGTCGCCGAGTCAGCGTGGGCGGGCCCGTCGGCGAGCCTATAGGCGCGCATGGCGCCGGCCAGATCGCCGCGCTCCTCCAGCAGTGCCCCGAGGTTGAAGGCGCCGTTCTCATCGCCGCGCCGCTGAGCACGCCTATAACAGGCCTTCGCCGAACTCACCTGCCCTCGCGTCTCGTGCAGGACACCGAGGTTCAAGGCCGCGCCCGCGTGGCCGAGCGCGTCGGCTTCGCGGTAGGCGAGTTCGGCAATGCCCGAATCGCCGCGCTCTTCAAGCAGCACGCCGAGCCGGAACTGCTCAGCGGCGGCACGCGTGCCGTCCGCCGTGTTCACGCCCCTCGCCATCTGCCCGCCTTTCCCAACCATCCTTGCCACACAGCTTCGACCCATCCGGTCGATTGAGTGAGTTTAGACCCCTTTGTGGCTGAATTGTGAACTCTGTCGGCGGACTTTGCGAGCTTGAGGTGAGATTCGGCCGGAGAGTAAGCTCGCCACAGCCCATCGGCGGGCCACGCGGCGATCCCGCACGGCCCGGGAGAGTGGAGCGCAGCGGAGATCCCGCTCGCTCATCGACGAAAGGGAAGCAACTGAGAATGGCGACCGAAACGGCTCAGCCCGCAGGCGGTACGACGCCGGAAAACGGCCCCGCCCACCCTGGGCACCTCCAGATGGAGGATCGGATCTGGCTGCTGCGCGCAATGCTGCTGATGCGGGGCATCGAGGAGCGCGCGATGAGTCTCTACCGCCAGGGCAAGGTCCCTGGCTCGTTCTACGACGGCTACGGCCAGGAAGCGGTCTCGGCCGGCGCGGCGTTCGCCATGGCGCCCGAGGACCGTCTGTGCATCCTGCACCGCGACCTGGCGGCCCACCTCATCCGCGGCGTCACCCCGGCACGGATCCTGTCGCAGTACATGGGCCGCGCGGCGGGGATCACGCGCGGGCGCGACGGCAACGTGCACTTCGGCGACCGCCGGCTGGGCTGCGTCGGGATGGTCTCGATGCTGCCCGACATGATGCTGGTGGCCACCGGCATGGCCATGGCGTTCAAGCTGCGCGGCGAGCGCCGCTGCGCACTCACCTGGTTCGGTGACGGCTCGACCTCCCGCGGCGACTTCCACGAGGCGATGAACTGGGCCGGCGTCCAGAAGCTCCCGGTCGTCTTCATCCTGGAGAACAACCAGTACGCCTACTCGACGCCGCTGGACAAGCAGTTCGCGGTCGATCCCGTCGAGCGGGCGGCGGCCTACGGTTTCACCGGCGTCACCGTCGACGGAAACGACGCCGAGGCGATGTTCGAGGCCACCCTGGAGGCGCGCACGCGCGCCGTGGACGGCGGCGGCCCCACTCTCATCGAGGCGGTCACCATGCGCATGCACGGCCACGCCGCCCACGACGACATGAAGTACGTGCCCAAGGAGCAGGTGGAGGAGTGGCGCCGGCGCGACCCGGTGGAGCGCCAGGAGCGCCGCCTGCGCGAGCTCGACGTCGACGTCGACGCGCTGCGCGCCGAGATCACGGCCGAGATCGACGCCGCCGCCACCGAGGCGCTGGCGGGACCGATGCCCACCCCCGACAGCGTGCTCGACGGTGTCTTCGCCACCGAGGCCGAGCCTCTGGGCGACGGCCAGGCGCCCTGGAGCGGCTATGCGCGTGCCGACGCGGCGGGAGGCGATGCCTGATGGCCCCGCTGACCTATCTGCAGGCGATCTCCGCCGCGCTGCGCGACGAGCTGCGCGCCGACGAGCGAGTGCTGATGATGGGCGAGGACATCGGCGTGTTCGGCGGCGCTTTCAAGGTCACCGACGGCTTCGCGGCCGAGTTCGGCTCAGACCGGGTGATGGACACGCCGCTGGCCGAGTCGGCGATCATCGGCTGCGCCATCGGCGCGGCGGTGGTCGGGATGCGCCCGGTCTGCGAGATGCAGTTCGCCGACTTCATCTCGTGTGGCTTTGACCAGCTGGTCAACGTCGCCGGCAAGATGCACTACCGCCAGGACCTCGCGGTGCCGATCACGGTCCGCCTGCCCTCCGGCGGAGGCTTCTCGGGCGGCCCGTTCCATTCCCAGAACCCGGAGGCGCTGTTCATGCACTCCCCCGGGATCAAGGTGGTGGCGCCGTCCACCGCCGAGGACGCCAAGGGGCTGCTGCACGCCGCGATCCGTGATCCGAATCCCGTGTGCTTCATGGAGCACAAGCACCTCTATCGCCGGGTCAAGGGCGAGGTGCCCGACGAGATCTACGAGACACCGTTCACCGCGCGGGTCGCCCGGCCGGGCACTGACCTCGCGGTCATCGCCTATGGGGCGATGGTGGAGGTGGCGCTCCAGGCCACAGCGGACCTCGACGGTGCCTCGGTCGAGGTGCTCGACCTGCGGTCGCTGGTGCCGCTGGACGAGGAGGCGATCCTGGACTCGGTCAAGCGCTGCTCCAAGGTGGTGGTCGTCGACGAGGCGAACATGACCTGCGCGGCGGGCGCCCAGGTGGCGGCCCTGATCGCAGAGAAGGGCTTCGAGGACCTCGACGGCCCGGTCGTGCGGGTGGCCACGCCCGACGTCCCCATCCCGTTCTCGCCGCCGCTGGAGCAGGCCGTGCTCCCGGGGGTCGACCGCGTGAAGGAGGCGTGCCGTGACCTCCTCGAGTACTGACACGCTCATCGACGTCACCATGCCCCAGATGGGGGTCTCGGTGGCCGAGGGCACCGTGGTGGCCTGGCGCGTGGGCGTCGGCGACGCCATCGAGGCCGAGCAGACCATCTGCGACATCTCCACCGACAAGATCGACACCGAGGTGCCGGCGCCGGTGAGCGGCGTCGTGGCCGAGATCCTGGTCGATGTCGACCAGACGGTCGACGTGGGGACGGTGATGGCGCGCATCTCCTCGAGCGGCGGTGCGGCCCCGAGTGAGAACGGATCGGCAGCGCCCACCGAGGCCGCGCCCGCCGACACGGCCACCCCCGAGCCTGAGGCGAGCGTGCCCGCGTCGAGCGGGGTGACGGCACCCACGCGCGCCGCCTCCCGGTCGGGCGGCCCGGGACGGCGCTACTCCCCCGTCGTGTCGCGGATCGCCGCTGAGCACGGCATCGACCTCTCCACCGTGGAGGGCACCGGCCGCGACGGGCGCGTGCGCAAGCAGGACGTGCTCGCGGTGGTCAATGGCAACGGGCACGCCGGCGGGGCGGTGGCCGACCCGCCGCTGCACATCGAGAGCCCCTACCGGCCCGACCCGCCCGAGGTGGGCGGGACCGGTTCCGCCCAAGTGGCCAAGGCCCCCGCCGGGTCCTCGGATGCCGGCGGCGTGGTCACCGGCGGCGGCGGCCTCTCGCGGATCCGCCGGACCATCGGCGAGCGCATGAAGCAGTCGCTCGACACCGCGGCGACGTGCACGACGTGGATCGAGGTGGACATGAGCCGCGTCGAGGCGGCCCGCGCCAAGCTCGGCGTCACCGCGCTGGCCTTCGTGGCGCGGGCGACGATCGACGCCCTGCGCGAGCACCCAGCGCTCAACGCCTGGCTCAACGGCGAGGACTACACCCGCCCCCAGGACGTCAACCTCGGGATCGCGGTGTCGCTGGGCGAGGACGGGCTCATCGTCCCGGTCATCCACAAGGCCCAGGAGCTCTCCGTGGAGGGCCTGGCCGCGCGGATCCGAGACATCGCCCGGCGCGCCCGCGCCCGGGAGCTCACCGCCGACGACGTGCTGGGCGGCACATTCACGATCACCAACCCCGGTCAGTACGGCTCGATCATGGCCACGCCGATCATCAACCTGCCGCAGGTGGGCATTCTCGACCTGGAGGCGGTGGTCAAGCGCGCGGTGGTCGTCACCGACTCCGACGGCAACGACTCCATCGCCATCCGGCCGATGACGATCCTGGGCCTCAGCTGGGACCACCGTGCGCTCGACGGCGCGCTCTCGGCCCAGTTCCTGGCCACGGTCAAGCGGCGGTTGGAGACGCTGCCCTCGTAGTGGCCGCGCGCGCGGAGGCGGTCATGGACGAGCTCTGGGTCTGCCATCTGGGCACCGTCGAATACCGCGAGGCGCTCGCGCTCCAGGAGCGCGTGCGCACCGCGCGCCAGGCCGATGAGATCCCCGACGTCATGCTGGTGCTGGAGCACTGGCCGGTCTACACGCGCGGCCGGCGCTCGGGCGCGGGAGAGCTGCCGATGGGCGAGGACTGGTACCGGGCCCAGGGCATCGAGGTCGTCGATGTCGACCGCGGCGGCAAGATCACCTACCACGGCCCCGGTCAGCTGGTCGGCTACCCGATCGTCCGCGTCGACGACGTGGTGTCCTA
>DASXCN010000259.1:0-5640 GCA_036491155.1 Solirubrobacteraceae bacterium
GAGCGCCCCGACTGGCGCGTCGAGCCGCCCGCCGGCGGGATGGCCCTGTGGGTCGAGCTGCCCGAGGGGACCACGGCCTCCGCCCTGGCTGCGCGCGCGGCCGCGCACGGTGCCCGGGTCGCCCCCGGCCCGCGGTTCGGCGCCGACGGCGGCTTTGAGCAGCGACTGCGCCTGCCCTTCACCCAGCCGCCCGAGCGCCTCGCCGAGGCCGTCCGGCGTCTCGCCGCCGCCGAGCGGGCGCTCGGCTCTCGCTCCCCGGCACGCTCGCCCGACGTGCGCTGGGTGGCCTGACGGGCTGATCCCGTGCGCACGCGGCCACCGGACTGGACCGACGCGCCGGCGGTCCTGGCGCTGCTGGTGGCTCGCCACACCGCGGACATCGGGCTGCCGCTGGTCCGGCTGCAGGAGGTGCAGGACGAATGGCACGCGCCCGACCTCGAGCTTGCCCGCGACGTGCTCCTGGTCGAGATCGACGACGAGCTGGCCGGCTACGCGATCGTGCACCGTCCCGGGGCGTTCGCCGTGGTCTCCCCCACGCACGAGGGGCGAGGCGTCGGCACGCTCCTGCTGCGGTGGACCCAGCAGCGCGGACGCGAACGCGGCGTCGCTCTCCATCGCCATACCGCCGCGTCCACCAACGCACGCGCGCGGGAGCTGTTTGAGAACGCCGGCTATCACCAGGCCCGCAGCTACTGGCGCATGGCGCGCCCGCTCGATCGCGGCGTGACCCCGGTGGGCCCGCCCACGGGCGTCACCCTGCGCCCGCTCGATGCCGACGCCGACGCCCGGGCCGTGCATGCGCTGGACGACGAGACCTTTGCCGCGAGGCCCGACTACGTGCCCGAGTCCTACGAGGGGTTCGTCCAAGACCACCTGGGCAGCCACGATGTGGCCCCGGAGCTCAGCCTCGTAGCGGAGGAGAGTGGGGAGATCGTCGGCTTCATGCTCGCCCGGCGCTGGGAGCACGAAGTCTCGGGCTACGTCGACGTGCTGGGGGTCGCGCCGGGCCACCAGCGGCGCGGGATCGGCACCGCGCTGCTCACCCAGGGCTTCGCCGCGTTCGCCGCGGCCGGCCTGGTCCAGGCCCAGCTCGACGTGGCGTCCGACAACCCTGAGGGCCTGCGCGTCTACGAGGCGGCCGGGATGGGCGCGCGGTTCCGCTTCGACATCTTCGAACGTCCCGTCGACCACCCCGACGCCAATTCAACATGATCAAAGTGTTGAATATCTGACATTGGCGTGTTCGCAGTCCGCCCACTTGTTCGAAACGAGATTGGGCGGGTAGGCGTAGAGGGAGACGACTGATGAGTCGAGCTTGCCCCTCCAGGGCGAGAGGGAGGACGCGACATGTCACAGACACGTGCCGGCATGACCGGTGGCGTAACCGAAATCCGCCGACGCGGGCCGCGGCCGGCGGGCGACCCTGCTGGACGCGACGCCGACGTCAGCGCGGCGAAGCGGGTGCTGGCCCGGCTTGACCGGCTCGACATGTGGTCCATGCCGCTCCTGTTCGTCGGGATCATCGGCCTCGGGTTCCTCTTCACCTTCTACGACGTATTCGACATCAACGTGTCGTTCATCCAGAGCTGCGCGGCGCTGAAGCCGGGCTGCACCCCGGAGACGGCGCTGAACACCATCCGCGTGCCGATCGCGCTCAACCTCGCCGGCTACGTGGCCGGCGCGTTGCTGCTCAGCCCGATCTCGGACAAGATCGGCCGCCGCAACATGCTGCTGGTGACGATGCTGCTCACCGGCATCGGCTCGCTGTGGAACGCGCTGGCCCCCGACTACACCAACTTCGTCCTGGCCCGCGTGGTGACCGGCATGGCCGTCGGCGCGGACCTCTCGATCGTCAACACCTACATCGGCGAGGTGGCGCCGCGTCGCAACCGGGCCAAGTGGACCTCAGTGATCTTCGTCAACTCGGCGCTGGGGGCGCTGCTGGGGATCTGGCTCGGCCTGTTCCTCACCACGCCCTCGACGCCATGGCCGCACGGCCTCCCCTTCGCACAGGCCGGCCCCGGCTTCGAGAACGGCTGGCGCTGGATGTACGGCGTCGGCGCGTTGCTGGCGCTCATCGCCGTCGTGCTGCGCGTGGAGCTGCCCGAATCCCCCCGGTGGCTGATCGGCCAGGGCCGCGTCGACGAGGCCGATCGCGTCGTCGCCCAGATGGAGGAGCGCGCGTCGCGCAAGGGCGAGCTGCCTCCGGTCGCCGACGACGTGTCGCCCGAGATGCCCGCTCCCGGAGGCTACGTCTCCTTTAAGCACGTGCTGGGCAACGCCACCTACGTCAAGCGCGTGCTGGTGCTGGTGCTGGTGTGGTTCTTCGCCTACGTCACGGTGTTCGCCATCTCGGCAGGCGGCACGTCGCTGCTCACGGCGCTGCACTATCCGCCGCCGGAGGCCGGCATCATCCAGGCCGTGGGAGCCTTCGGCTTCCTCGCCTGCGCGCTGTTCGCCGTGCGCTACGCGGAGCGGCTCGAGCGCAAGCTGTGGCTGCCCATCGGCGCGCTGATCACCGTCGTCGGCTCGATTCTCGTGGCCGAGGCCGGCACCAGCACGGCCATCGCGTTCGCCGGCATGGCCGTCGTCTTCTTCGGCTTCAACGTGTGGGTCCCGATGACCTATGCGCTGTCGGCCGAGAGCTTCCCAACACGGGCGCGGGTGACCGGGTTCGGGCTCGTGGACGGGATCGGCCACCTCGGCGGCGGGATCGGCGTGCTGCTCATCGCCCCCCAGATCCCGCACATGAGCGTGCTCGGCGCCTTCTTGCTCATCGCCGGGTTCCTAGTCGTTGCCGCCGTCATCGGCCAGTTCGCCATCGCCACGCGGGCGCGGCGCTTCGAGGACGTCTCGCCGTAGCGCCTCAGCCGCGCAGGCGGTCGACGAGGTCGCGCAGGCGCAGAGGCTCGGCGAAGAGGAAGCCCTGGACGCGCTGGCAGCCCATCGCCCGCAGCGACACCAGCTGTGCCTCGGTCTCGACCCCCTTGGCGGTCACCGTGACCCCGAGCGCGGTGCCCATGGCGCTGATGGCTGAGACGACGGCGAAGCTCACCGCGTCGTCGGGCAGGCCGGTGAGGAAGCGGCGATCGATCTTGATGGCATCGGCCGGCCGCTCGCGAAATCCGGCCAACGACCCGCTGCCGGTGCCGAAGTCGTCGGCGGTGAGACGGACGCCGAGGCTGCGCAGCTCCGCAAGCGTCCGCATGCTCACCTCGTCGATCTGCGCCAGTGCGCCCTCGGTCAGCTCCAGCGTCAGCAGCTCGGCCGGGAAGTCGGAGTGGGCCAGCGTCTGGTGGACGGACTGGGCGAAGCCCGCCCTGGCCAGCTGGTGGCCGGAGACGTTGACCGCGAGTTCGAGACGCCGGCCGGTGAGCTGAGCGATCCGCACCGCGGACTCACAGCTTTCGCGCAGCGCCCAGGCGCCGAGTGGCGCGATGGTTCCCGACGCCTCGGCCAAGGGGATGAACTCGCCTGGTGACACCTCGCCGCAGGTGGGCGAGGTCCAGCGGCTCAGGGCCTCGATGGCGACGATCTCGCCACTCGCCAGATCAAACACCGGTTGGAAGGCAAGCGTCATCTCATGGCGGGTCTCGGCCCCGCGCAGCTCACGGGTGAGCGCCACGCGGCGGCGCTCGGGCAGGCCCTCGCCGCTGGCCTGGACGAAGAAGGAGTAACGGTCGCGGCCGGACTGCTTGGAGCGGTACATCGCGGTGTCCGCCCGCCGGATAGCCTCGGCGACATCGACCTCGCCGTCGACCAGGGCGATGCCGATGCTGGCGGTGACCGTCGTTCCACCCAGGCCGGCGATGGGCTGGGAGGTGGCCTCCAGCAGGCGGGCCGCCAGCGCCGCGGCCTGCTGGGGACCGGCGATTCCCTCGGCGATCGCCACGAACTCGTCACCTCCGAAGCGACCGACGAAGTCATCGGCGCGCAGAGCCGGGCGCAGGCGCTCGGCGACCTCGCGGATCATCTCGTCGGCGCGATCGTGCCCCAGCGTGTCGTTGAGCGTCTTGAGCCCGTCCAGGTCGACGAACAGCGTCGCCACCTGGGAGCCGGCCCCGGCGCGCCGCAGCGCGAGCTCGAGCCGCTCGAAGATGGCACGGCGGTTGGGGAGCCCGGTGAGTCCGTCGTAGCGCGCATCGCGGATGAGCCGCTCCATGGTGCGGTGGCGCTCGATGGCGATCCCGGCCAGGCGCGCACCGTCCTGCATGAGCGCGATGTGTTCGGGTTTCGGCGCCCGGGGGCGTTCGCCGTAGAGCGCGAACGTGCCCAGCACGACGGCGTCGGCGCTCTTGATCGGCATCGACCAGCAGTGGCGTAGATCGCAGCTCGTGGCGAAGTCCCGGATCGGGGCCCACTTGGGGTCGGTGGAGAGGTCCTCGCTGATCACCAGTTCGCCGGACCACGCCGCCGATCCGCAGCTGCCGATGTTGGGCCCGATCACCACGCCGTCGATGGCCTCGAGCCAGCGCGGCGGAAGCGAGGGGCCGGCGCCCGGGTGCAGCGTGCTGGACTCGGCGTCCAGGAGCACGACGCACGCCATCACCGACGGCTCGTACTCCTCGACGCCCGCCACCAGTTCGCCCAGCAACTCGCGCAGCGGAGCGTCGCGGGCGATCAACTCGTGCAGCCGGTTGTGGGAGGCCACCAGGTTACGGACGCGCGCGGTCTCCTCACGCGCCATGCGCAGCTCATCCTCGCCGGCGAGCTGATCGCCACCGGTCCGCTCCGGGCCCTCTCTCAACACGTCATCGATCACAGCCCGGTCCATCGACACGCCCAACAGTTATGTTGAGTAATGGGCCGGCGCCTGGCCGGATTCACGGCCCGGGGCGGCCGGCGTCATCGACCACGGCGCGCAAGATAGGGACCAGCGCGGCGCAACATAGGTGGTCCTCCCGATGAGACCGGCGCTCGCGCTTGAGAGGTTGCCATCAGACGAAAACCGCCGGGCCTGGGCACCGGTCGGGCGGCACACCTCTGAAGAAGGAGCACCTCATGCGTCGCATGTTGACTGCAAGCCTGCTGGCCGCGGCCGTGGCCGCCGTGGCCATCGGCGTGGCCGCCACGGCGTCAGGCCGGCCCAACATCACCCCGGCCCCCGCACCCGCCCCGGCCGCGATTCAGCCGGCGGCACAGACCGCCGGTCCGTCGCCCCTGACCGCCGACCTTGTCGCGGCCCGCCTGGCCACGGCCAAGTACGCCACCAACCTGGGCAGGGCCAAGGCCGACGGCTACCGCATCCTCACCAAGATGATCCCGAACATGGGCTACCACTTCATCAACCCGAAGGTCACGGGCTTCAACGTCCGCAAGCCGCCCATCCTCGTCTACGAGCACACAGGTCACGGATGGCAGCTGTCCGCGCTCGAGTGGGTCTTCACCTCGATGCCGGCCAAGGCGCCGCTTCCCGGCGCCAAGTACGGCGTGTTCGGCGCGGCCTGCCACTACGACGACGGTACGGTCGTCTTCGCCGACGCGCAGTCGCAGTGCGCCCCGCGGGCACCCGGCAGCGGCGCGAAGTTCAACTTCTGGCACCCGCGCCTGATCACGCTGCACTTCTGGATCTGGTACCCGAACGAGACCGGCATCTACACGGGCACCAACCCGATGGTGGCGCCCTTCAACCACAACTGA
>DASXCN010000260.1:0-4437 GCA_036491155.1 Solirubrobacteraceae bacterium
CACAATCGCCGTCAGCCGGGATGCTTGCATGAGTCCCCTCCTGTGGGAGCGCGTAGTTCGGACAGACCACCGCGACATCCCGGTCACCCGGCCGGAGGTTCTGGAACGCGCCGCCGGCCGCCACCGCGCGAAGCGACCTCCCTGGATCGAAGCGCTTCGCGAAGCGCTTCGACACGCTAACACTCGTCCCACCCCTCGTCAAGCGATAACCGGGACCTGACGACCACCGGCACCTGACGACCACCGGCACCTGACGACCACCGGCAGCACGCCCGCCCCCTCAACTCGCAACCGGCGTGGGGGATGGCCCGATCAATACCCCCGGCCACTAGGCGGGCGCCCGCGCGCGAGGCACCATCGCTCTGGTCATGTCAGAGATCTCCGTCATCACCGGCGCGATCGAGGAGATGGCCGGGCGCATGGACGGCATCGCCCCGGGCACCGGAGCGCTCCACGGTCAGGTCCAGACCCACACGACGGCCGCCGCCGACACCCCCGCGCACGATGCGCTGAGCGGGCTGATGGGCCACTGGGCGACCTTCCTGCCGCACTTCGGGTTGGCCGGCGACCGGCTCTCGGCCGCGATGCGCGGCGCCGCGCACGTCTACCAGCAGAGCGACGCAGCCGTCGGTCGCGCCGCCGACGACCACGGATAGCGATGACGACGACGGTCGACCCCGGCGTCAGCGCACCGACCGGCGACCCCGGGGCACTGTCGGCGGCGGCCACGTGGCACGACAACCTGGGCGACTTCCTGTCCAGCACGGCGGGGACGATCCAGTACACCGTCGGCTCGTTGACCGGGACCAACTGGGACGGGGACGCCGCGCGCTCCTACGCGACGCTCGGCGTGCTGGTGGGCGAGCACTTCGCTGCGGCGGCGGGGACGGCGCGCAGCGCGGCGACGACGCTGCGGCGCTATGCCAACGAGCTCGAGCAACTCCAGAAGGAAGGCGTCAAGGCGGTGGATCAGACGGTCCACTGGATGCAGCGCAAGATCACCGACGACGCACGCCTGATCAAGGCCGACGCCGCGGTGAGCAAGGCCCAGGGCGACGTGGACGCGGCGACGCGGACCCTGACCTCCTTCACCGCGCCCGGCGGCGCCGTGGCCGCGGCCAGCGCCGCCCTGCCCGGGGCCCAGGCCGCCCTGCACGCCGCCCAGGTCGAGCAGCGCGCGGCGCAGAAGGACCTCGACACCGACCAGCGCGAGATCACGCGGTGGCAGACCCGTGCGCGCCAGGTGTGGCAGGAGGCACAGAACGCCGCCGCGCGGGCCACGGGGAGCCTCGAGCCGCTGGCCGTGGCTCCGCCGCCGCTGGCGGGTGCGCCGGCCACGTTCACCGACGCGCTGGCCGCCGACGCCCCCTTCCTGCGGGCCAACCCGGGCATGACCGAGCGGCTGGCCCAGCAGCTGGCCGACACCAATTGTCTCAACAACGCCGGCGCCGCCAAGAGCATCGGCAAGTTCCCCATGAAGACGCTGCTGCAGGGTGAGGGCTGCGTGGGCGGTTCGGACGCCTACGACGAGAAGCAGCTGTATCTCGCCATGCAGGAGGGCAAGAACATCGGCGATGTGCAGCTCGCGCAGCCCCACCACGGCGGCTCGGTGCTCAAGGACATCGCCGCCGTCGGCCTGCCGCTGGTCACCGAGATCATCGGCGGCGGCCCCGAGGACCCCCTGGCCGACGGGGCGGCCGCCGGCGAGGTCAGCGCGATCGAGGGTGGGACGGCCGCCGCCGACGCGGCCGCGGGGGCCGAGGACGGCCTCAACCTGGCGCTGAAGTACAAGGAAGGGTGGACTCCGGAGCAGATCGCCGAGGCCGACGCCAAGGTGGCCAAGCTCGACGAGGCGGCGCAGCGCGGCGACGCCCAGGTCACCAAGAGCCCGGTGCGGGGCCCGACCGCTGCCTCAAAGGTCTTCAAGGACGCCGGCGGCCTGGTGCCGTCTGGCTACGATGTCGACCACGTCATCGACCTGCAGCTCGGGGGCGAGGACTCGCTCTCCAACATGCTTCCGCTGAACTCCAGCGTCAACCGCAGCCTCGGCGCCCAGATCATGCACGCGATCAAAGAAGCGGAGAGCGGCACGCTCGTCCGCGGCGTGACCATCAAGTAGCGCGATGGCCCCGTTTGACGCATTCGCGCGCGCCTTCAGCCCGCTTCCCGCGGCGCAGACGCCGGGGACGCCGTTCAGAGACCCGTTCCTCGAACACACGCGCGGCTACGCGGAGCTTTCGGAGCGCTTCGCGGGCGTCACCTTCGACGAGGGCCTGTACCGCGTGTTCGACGCCGTCGCCGGCGCGAAGGCCACCGATGTGGCACGGGCGGTGTACCCCGGCGGCGCGCAGCGGTTGTACCCGTTCGCCATGGACTGGCTGGGGCGCATGTTCGCGCTGGACGCCGATCGCGTCGTCGACGGCGAGCCGCAGATCATGCTGCTGGAGATCGGCACCGGTCACGCCCTCGAGGTGCCCTACAGCCTTGTGGCGTTCCACGATGAGCTTCTCGCCAACGACCCAGAGCCGGCGGTGGCCGCCGCCGCATGGGGCGACTGGTCAGAGCGCCATCCCGACACCGTCCCCTTGCCCACCACCAAGTGCGTCGGCTACGAGCTGCCGCTGTTCCTCGGCGGCGAGGACAGCCTGGACAACATGGAGGTGAGCGACTGGGAGGTCTACTGGGTGGTCGTGGGCCAGCTGAAGCTCCGCACCGCCGGGCTTCCCGACGGCACGCCGATCCGCGACATCGGAGCCAGCTGACCCGCTCACCGCGCCGGCGCGCGCCGCGCTCTATTCGTCGGGCGTCTCCACCGTCTCGGGCCGGGCGTGCCGGTAGGGGTCCTTGGGCGCCCGGTCCTCAGACAGCGAGTCGCGCCGGCCGCTGAGCTGCTCGATCGCGTCGGCGAGATGGATGGGGGCGATGTTGTAGTCGCCTCGCTGCACGCGAAGGCGGTGAGCGGCCAGCAGGACGTCGGCGTGCGTGTACCCGGCCGGCGGCTGGAAGCGGTACGACGCCAGCTCGATGAGCAGCCCGAGCGGATCGTTGAAGTAGATCGAGTCCATGAACCCGCGGTCCTTGACCCCGGAATGCCGGATGCCGCGCTCGTCAAGGCGCTCGACCGTCTGGGCGAAGGTCGCCTGCGAGAGCGCGAAGGCGAGGTGGTGCACGCAGCCGGGGTCGGTGGGCGTGCGCTCGGGGTTCGGGACGCGCTCCTCGTTGGTGAACACGGTGATGAGGCGCCCGTCGCCCGGGTCGAAGTAGAGGTGGCTCTCGGCCTCGTTGTCGAGGTTGGGTTGCTCGAACACGAACGGCATCCCCAGCACGCCCTCCCAGAAGTCGATGGAGGTCTGGCGGTCGGCGCCGACGAGCGTGATGTGGTGCACGCCCTGGCTCTGCATCTTGCGCATGTGTGGTCGTCGTCCTGTGCTGATCGAAGGTGGTTGGGCGCTGACGGGCTGAGCCGATTGTGTCGTTCCGCCGTGCCGCGCGCGGATACAGTGTGGTCGCCAACCGACCGGGGCGATGTGAGGGGACCAGCCGATGCCGAAGAGAGCGGTGACCAGATGCAGCGACACGAGGTGCCACGATGACCTCTGACCGCCCCAACGGCCGCACGCGCGTCGTCGTGCTGGGGGCCGGATTCGGAGGGCTGGAGCTCACCACGCGCCTGTCGGACCAGTTCGGCGACGACGCCGAGATCGTCCTCATCGACCAGAGCGACGCGTTCGTGTTCGGCTTCTCCAAGCTCGACGTCATGTTCGGGCGAGCGCTGCCCGACGAGGTCCGCCACCCTTACGCCGACATCGTCAAGCCGGGCGTGCGCTTCGTGCAGACGGCGATCCGGTCCATCGACCCGGGCGCTCGCACGGTGCAGACCGACGCGGGCGCGTTCGAGGCCGAAGTGCTGGTGGTTGCGCTGGGCGCTGATCTCGACCCCGCCGCCACGCCCGGCCTGCGGGAGGGCGGCCACGAGTTCTACACGGTGGCGGGCGGATTCGCCGCCCGTGAGGTGCTGGAGCGCTTTGAGGGCGGCCGCATCGTCATCGGCGTCCTCTCGACGCCGTTCAAGTGCCCGCCGGCGCCCAGCGAGACCGCGCTCCTGTTGCACCAGCAACTGGTCGACCGGGGGCTGCGCGAGCGCTCGGAGATCGCGCTGGTCATCGACTTCGGACGGCCGATCCCGCCGTCGCCGGCGGCGTCCGCCGCGCTGCTCGAGGCGTTCGCACAGCGCGACATCGAATGGCACGCCAGCCGCGAGGTGTGCGAGCTGGACGCGGCCCGCAAGGTCGCTCTCCTGCGCGACGGCGGCGAGATGCCCTATGACCTGTTCCTCGCCGTCCCCGTCCATCGCGCGCCGCCGGTCGTGGTGGAGGCGGGGCTGACCACCGACGGCTGGGTCAAGATCGATCCCCTCACCTTCGAGACCGCCTTCCC
>DASXCN010000261.1:0-2097 GCA_036491155.1 Solirubrobacteraceae bacterium
GGTCGTCACCGCGAGCTGTCGCTGCAGCTCGCCGAGCCGGTCGACGGCGCGGCGCCGGGCCAGCTGGCCTGCCTGATGGACGGCGACGTGGTGGTGGGGTGGGGGACGATCGACGGGCGAGCGGGCCGGGGTGGCACCTAAACTCCCACGCCCATGACTTCCGACGAGATCCGCCGCACCTTCCTCGAGTTCTTCGAGTCCCAGGACCACCTGCGGCTGCCCTCGTCCTCGCTGGTCCCCTCTGAGCACGACCCCTCGGTCCTGTTCACGATCGCGGGGATGCACCCGCTCAAGCCGTACTTCGCCGGTGTCGAGCGTCCGCCGCACCCGCGGGTGACCACCTGCCAGAAGACGTTTCGCACCGGCGACATCGAGATCATCGGCACCACCACGCGCCACCTCACCTTCTTCGAGATGCTGGGGAACTTCAGCTTCGGCGACTACTTCAAGCGCGAGGCTTCCCGGTTTGCCTGGATGCTCTCGACCGACGGGTTCGGCTTCAACGCCGACGACATCTGGATCACCGTGTTCGCGGGCGACGAGGAGCTGGGACTCGGGCCCGACCAGGAGGCCATCGACGCGTGGCTGGAGATCGGCGTCCCGCGCGAGCGGATCGTCGAGTGCCCGCGTTCGGAGAACTTCTGGCAGTCCGGGCCGCTGGGCCCGTGCGGCCCATGCTCGGAGCTGTACCTGGACCGTGGCGTGGAGCACGGCAAGCCCGACGACCTCCCCGGCGGCGAGAACGAGCGCTTCATGGAGTACTGGAACCTGGTGTTCATGGAGATGGACCAGAACCCGCTCAACGTGCTCACCCCGCTGCCGGCCAAGAACATCGACACCGGCCTGGGCCTCAACCGCCTGGCCTGCATCCTGCAGGGCAAGGCGACGGTGTTCGAGACCGACCAGTTCGCGCCGCTGATCGAGCTGGGCGAGGAGCTGTCGGGCCGCCGCTATGAGGAGGACTTCGCCACCGACCGGGCGCTGCGCGTCCTCGCTGATCATGGCCGGGCGATGACCTTCCTGCTCGGCGACGGGGTCGTGCCCTCCAACGAGGATCGCGGCTACGTCCTGCGCCGCATCATGCGCCGCGCCATCCAGCACGGCCGCGCGTTGGGCCTGGACCCGGGCTTTCTGGAGCAATATGCCGACGTAGTCACCGAGCTCATGGGCTCCGAGTACCCCGGGCTCCACGCGCAGCGCGACACCATCCGCCGGTGGATGGTGTCCGAGGAGGAGAGCTTTGGCCGCACCCTGGAGCAGGGCCTCAAGCGCTTGGATGAGTTGATCGCGCGGGCGCGCGACAGCGACGCAGAGGGCATCGCCGCCGCCGACGCCTTCCTCCTCCACGACACCTACGGCTTCCCCATCGATCTCACCCTCGAGATCGTGGCCGAGCACGGCCTGGGCGTGGACGAGCAGGGCTTCGAGGCGCTCATGGACGACCAGCGCACGCGGGCGCGCGAGGGCTCGCGCGGCGGGGGCGCCGTGGACGTCGAGCGCGAGCGGGCGGCGGCCCTGTCGGGCAGCGCCGGCTTTGCCACCGAGTTCGTCGGCTACGAGACGACCGACGCCGAGACGACCATCGGCGCCGCGGTGGCCGACAACGGCGAGGTCCTGGTCAAGCTCGTCGAGTCGCCGTTCTACGCCACCGGCGGCGGCCAGGTCGCCGACTCGGGGGTCCTGGAGTGCGAAGGCGGCCACTGCCGGGCGACCGTGACCGACGTCATCCGCCTGGGCACCGACCAGGTGGTGCGCGTCAAGCCCGAGCACGGAAGCTTTGACCCCGGCGAGCGGGTGCATGCCCACGTGGACCGGCCCGCGCGCCACGCCACCGCCTGCAACCACACCGCCACCCACCTGCTGCACGCCTCGCTGCGCCGGCGCCTGGGCGCCCACGTGCATCAGGCCGGCTCTTACGTCGGCCCCGACAAGCTGCGCTTTGACTTCACCCACTCAAGCGGCCTGAGCGCCGAGGATCTGCGCCTGGTCCAGGACGACGTCAACCGGTGGATCGTGGAGAGCCATCCGGTGCACGCCATCTCCACCTCACTCGACGAGGCCAAGCGCCTGGGCGCGATGGCCCTGTTCAACGAGAAG
>DASXCN010000262.1:0-1996 GCA_036491155.1 Solirubrobacteraceae bacterium
CACTTGCAGGAGTCCGAGCGCCCGACGCTCGCGTCCGTCGAGGGCCACCACAGTGGACCCGTGGCCGCACACCAGCGCGTCAGCGCTCGCCTTGGCGCGCTCGAAATCCCCGGCGGCTCGCGCGTCGTAGAGCTCAGCCATTGCACGGGTGAGCGTGAACGCCGCGCGACGACCGGGTTTGACCGCGGCAGCGGTAGCGTCGGCGATGCGGAGATAGTCGCGCCCGGCGGCGAGCTCCCCGGACTCCAGCTGGATGGAGGCGGCGGCGAGACTCAGCTCGGGGTCGGCCGCGACCACCGCGCGGGGCAGGCTCCTGATGAGCGCGCCGGCCACCGGGGAGTCGCCCCGGACGAGCAGCTCGGGCCAACTGGTGGCCAGCACGTTGCCGGCCAGCGCGCAGTCCCCGGCGGCGAGTGCGTGGCGGGCGGCGTCGGGCAGCGCGCCCTGTTTGGCGTACCACCGAGCCGCCAACCGGTGCTGGCGCACCATCAGATCGGACATGCGGTGACGGAGTTGGCTGCGCAGCAGCTCGCCGAACATCCGGTGGTAGCGATAGATCCCGGGGGCCTCGCCGACGCGCGAGATGAAGGCGTTGGAGCGCTCGAGCGCGTCGAGCGTCCAGGCGCCATCTGACCGTCCGGTAAGCGCGTCGGCGAGCTCACCGCCGAGCGAGTCCACCACGCTGGTGCGGAGCATGAACTCCCGGATCCGGGCGGGCTGTCGCTGGAGGACCTCCTCGACCAGGTAATCGGCGACGCTGCGCTCATCGCCGGCGAAGGTCTGCACCATCTCGTCGACGTCGACGTCGTCCGTCGCCTGAAGCAGGAGCGTCGCCAGCCGCAGGCCGGCCACCCAGCCCTCGGTCCTGGCATGCAGCGCGGCCACCTGCTCGGTACCAAGAGTCAGCCCGGCCATGGCGAACATGCACCCCGCCTCCTGCACGGTGAGTGCGAGATCAGCACCGCGCAGCTCCGTCATCCGGCCCTGAAGACGTAGCCGCGGAAGCGACAGATGGGGGTCCGCGCGGCTGGCGATCACCAGGCGAAGCATGGGCTGGGGGTGGCGCAGGAGGGCATCGAGCTGCTCCTGGACATGGAGTGCTCCAAGCTCGTGAAGATCGTCGAAGATCAGGACCAACGGCGTCGAACGGGTGGCGAGCGTGGCCGTCAGGGCCCGCAGGAAGTCGTAGCCGTCGAGTCCGAGCCGGCCCAGGAGCGGCTCCAGTTGGGGCTCCCCTGCGCGGTCTACGGCCTCGATGACCGCGCTCCAGAACCGTGCGGGTTCGGTGTCGCCGGCGTCCACCGAGAGCCAGGCCACGACACCCGGGAGCCGTCGCCGGGCCACCCACGCCGAGAGCAGGGTCGTCTTCCCGGCTCCCGGGGGACCGGTGATGAGCGTCAGAGGACCCTGGACACCACGGTCCAGGACATCAAACAGCTCGCCGCGCTCGATGATGTCGCCGGCCAGGTGTGGAGCTGAGCAGCGCGCAGCGGCGATCTGAGAGACCGGCCGGACGCTGCGCAACGACGTCACGGCATGCCGTCCGCGAGGGCCACCAGGTTTCGGCCGCGCGCAGTCCCGGTCATGCGGCGAGTATGGGCCGCTCCGCAACCGCGGACAATGATGGTCACATGCCAGTCGAGCGGCCCACCCGGTCCGCGCCAGGGGTGCCCACCTCCCCGCCTCTCGGGGTGCGTGCCCCCCCGCCGGCGGTTGCCGCACGACAACCGCCGCGCGCGCCGCTACCTTTGATCAAAATCATCCTCCCTTGTGTCAGCAGAAGGTGAAGCTCGTGGGGACATCCGAAGGCGGCGGCGAACGGAGCGTGGATGCCGGCGCAGGCCGAATCCAGGTCATGATCGCGGATGACACCTACCTCATCCGCGAGGCGCTGGACCAGATCGTGGGCGACTCGCAACGCATCGACGTCGTGGGCACCTTCGGCGACCGCGACGCCCTGCTTCAGGCAATCGACGCCTCTCCGCCCGACGCCGTC
>DASXCN010000263.1:0-4304 GCA_036491155.1 Solirubrobacteraceae bacterium
GGCCGCCCCGAAGTGAAAGGCGCGGCGGGCGACGACGACCCCGACGCCGTGGTCCCGGGCCCGGGCGATGGCCAGCGACATCCCCTGGTCGGCGGTGAGGATCCCCATCGCGTTCTGAGCATCGAGGACCGCGATCGCGCCAGTGTCCACCACCAGCTCGCCTCGCGACGCCGTCGTCACCGAGCCCGCCGAGAGGCGGTCCACGTACATCGGCACGAGCATCACGCCGTGCGAGGGGATCCCGCGCAGGTCGGCCTCGACCAGAGCCCCGCCGATCGCGCCGGCGTCCGCCTGCGACAGGCCCGCGGCCACGAACACGCGCGCGACGGCGGAGCGCAGCCAGTCGACGGGGACGGTGGTGGAGGGAGCCGGCATCGGATGTCAGGGGGATCGCACGCTCACCGCCCGTTGACCCGGCGGCCCTGGCAGTGTATTGATACAGATATCATTTATCAAACTTCAGTGTCGACGCCTCGTATCGACTTCCACGTCCATCTCGCCCCGGCGCTGAGCGACGCAGCGCTACAGGCGACCGGGGTGGCGCGCAACGACCAGGGGCGCCTGATCGTCGATGGGCATCAGGTCGGGCCGCCCGGCCTCTATGACCGCGACGGACTGTGCGCCTTCCTCGACGACCATGGCCTCGGGCAGGCCGTGGTGTCGCCCCCGCCGCCGTTCTTTCGCCAGAGGCTCGACGCCGACGCGCGCGACCGGTGGGTGACCGCCGTCAACGCCGGGACGCTGGCGGCGGTGGCCGGCGAGCCGCGGCTGCTGGCGCTCGCCTATCTGCCGCTGGAGGACCCGGAGGCGGCGCGACGCGAATACGAGCGCGTCCGCGGCGACGAGCGCTGGGCGGGCGTGTGCGCCAGCGCCGGGGGCGGCTCGGCCTCGCTGGCCGACGACGCGTTCACGCCGTTGTGGCGGGCCCTGGACCAGGACGCCGCACTGCTCTTCCTGCATCCGGGGATGAGCCCCGATCCCCGGCTTGAGCCGTTCTACCTGCACAACCTGCTGGGCAACCCGGTGGAGACTGCGGTGGCGGCGGCGCAGCTCGTGTTCGGCGACGTCATGGCGACGTTTTCACGGATGCGCGTGATGCTGGTCCACTGCGGCGGATGCGTCCCGGATCTCGTCCCCCGGTGGGACCGTGGCGTGCAGACGCATCGCCCGGGCGTGGCGCCACTGCGTGAGCTGCCATCTCAGGCCGTGCGGCGCCTGTTCGTCGACTGCCTCGTGCACGACCCGGGCGCGGTCGACCGTGCGGTGGCGGTCTTCGGCGAGGACCGCATGGTCCTGGGCAGCGACTGGCCGTTTCCGATGGGCAGCGAGGACCCCGTGTCACTCATCGCCCATCGCGGCGAGGACTTCGTGCGCCGCGTCTGTGCTGCCAACGCGGCGGCCGCTCTCGGTCGTCGCGCGTCGGCGTAGCGCCAACGCCCTACGCGGCCTCGCCCTGGTCGGCCAGCGGCGGGACGATGTGCCAGAAGTACGACGCGGCGGACGGCTCGAGCGCGGAGTAGACGTCGTCGAAGCAGCCCACCGCCGCAGCGCGCAGGTCGCGCACCTCATCGACGGCGCGAGGGAGCTCAGGATCGATGGAGGGGAAGCTGCGGAACCGGTGCAGCATCAAGATGCGGCTGCGAAAGGCCTGCTCGGGCGCGAGCCGGGCGCGGGCGGAGGCGCGCCGCAGGGCTCCGAACTCCGCGATGAACGCCTCGTAGCGGCGCCTGACCTCGTCCATTCGCCAGGCCTGGGCCACCAGGGCGACCGGCGGGAGCTCGGGGGACATGTGCCCCACCATCACCGAGGTGTAGGCCTGGATGTCCAGTTGTCTCAGGAGCAGACCGACTTCCTGCTCGCGATCGCGCGCCGCCACCCACGTCGCATCCTGCACCGGCCCGAAGCCGAGGAAGCGCAGCCGGGAGGCGAACCGGGCTCTCTGCACGCGCTGGGTCTCGGGGATCGCGTGCCATAGGACGGTCCAGACATCGACCGCGGGCTCGATCCGGCCGAAGGTGAAGATGCGGCGATCGCCGTCGGCCAGCAGCGCCTCGGCGCGCTGGGTCAGCGAGTAGAAGGCCCGCCGGCCGTCCCGGGTACGAGCAAGCAGGTTGCGGTTGACCAGGCGGGCCAGGGCCGCCCGCGCGGACCCGGTACTGAAGCCGAAGCTCTCGAGGATCTCCACCATGCCGCCCGACCACACGGTCTGACCGGGCCGCCGGACATGGCCTCCGAAGATCGTGAGGACCAGGTCTTGTGGCTGAAGCCCGTTGGTCCCGACCGTCGACGCCATCACGCCCCGCACGCGGCAGGATCAAATGGGGCGGTGATCAGGGGGTGCTTCATAATCGACGTTAGACCTCGGTGCCTTATCTACCATCTCTCCGCGGTTTAGGTCAAGACGGTTGGCGCATTCGCACGGCAGCCGGACGGCCCGGACGCCTGAGCGGGCGACGGGGGCGCGGCGCGTGGCGCGTGGCGCGTCAGGCCGCTTCGCCCTCGTCCAGCGCCTCGCCGAAGCGCCGGACGCGGTCGGGGCTGTGACTGCGCAGCCACAGCAGCACGAGGATGCCGATGACCACCCACCCCCCTGCGAGATACGGGGCCTCGTCGATCGGGTGCGGAGGGACGGGCTCGATCGACTTGTAGATCGTGTAACCGCAGATGACGATGGCCACCGCCGGCAGCAGGACGTCCAACACGATGTTGTAACGGACGCCCGCCGACCCGCGTTCGCGCCAGAAGAGCACCACACCGCCCGCGGCGATCAGGATGTAGACGAGGAGAATCCCCAGCGAGGCGGTGGTCGCCAGGAAGGCGAAGAACACGAATGGACCGTAATGGTTGCCCAGCCAGGCGCCCAGCACCAGCGTGATCACGGCGGAGGTGAAGATCCCGACCCACGGGCTCTTGAACCGCGGGTGCGTCCAGGCGAACGCGTGGGGCAGTCCGCCATCACGGCCCATGGCCAACAGCGTGCGCGCGGTCAGGTGGACGCCGCCGAGGGCGGCGATGAACCCGCTGGCCGCGACGCTCAGGTCGATGATGATCGACAGCCACGTGCCCGCGTAGCGCGTCGCCAGCGTGTCGAGCGCTGCCGGGTTGGTCGCCCAGGCCTGCGAGTGATCCACGCCGAAGCCGAGCGACATCGCCCAGGTCACGAACACGTAGAACAGCGAAGCGATGATGACCGCGCCGAGGATCGCGGTCGGGATGGCCCGGCGCGGCTCGGCCGTCTCCTCGCCCAGCACGGCCGCCGCTTCGAAGCCGATATAGCCGGTGAAGGCGAGCACCAGTCCGAGGAAGAAGCCGCTGCTGCTCGGCAGCCGGGAGGGGTTGAACGGCTGCAGCGACACCCCGGACTCGCCGCCCTTGGCCAGGATGATCACCGACAGGAGCACGATCGCCGCAATCCCGATGGCGGCTAGCACGAGCTCGATGCGGGTCGAGAGCCTGATCTCCAGTAGCGCCAGCACCAGAACCAGCCCGAGCAGCACCAGGAAGCACGGGAACCAGCCGATCTTCAGCGACGTGTGGGCTTTGAACACCGTGGAGAGAAACGTGCCGGCGATCGCCAGCACGAACGAGATGCCCACTGCGAACGCCGCGCCGTAGGTCCAGCCCGCCAGGAACCCGGACTCAGGGCCCAGTCCCTTGGCGACATAGGTGTAGACCCCGCCCACGGTGGCAAAACGCCGGGCAAAGCGGACGACCACCGACGCCAGGCACAGGGCCGCGATCCCGCCGACGAGATAGGTCAGCGGTGCGGCGCCTCCGGCGTCGCCCGCCGCGCCCGAGGCGGCGAAGGCCACGCCGAGCGCCAGCGAGAGCAGGGCGACCGACTGGGCGACGGCGTCGGGGAGCCCGAGGACGCCGCGTTCAAGCGACCCGGTCGCGGGGGTGTCGTGGACGGGTGCGTCAGCGCTGCCGGACATTGCCGTGGCACGTGCCCGACCACGTGTCGGGCTCGAGGCGGCGCAAGCAAACCACGGCGCAAATCAAAAGTCAAAGTGCGCCCGCGCGACGGCGGCGTCGCCTGGCGCGCCTCAATGGGCGCACAGCGCCTCGGCGGCAACCGGCGCCGGCGGGCTCGTCTCGGGTCGGGCGTCGCCGGCGTCGGCGGGGCCGGCGGCCCGCCGCAGCACCCGCGCGACGAGGGCGGCGAGCAGGATGGCCAGGACGGCGCCGACGCCCGCAGCGATGTGCAGACCCTGGGTGTAGGCCACGCGAGCCGCGTCCAGCAGCGGCAGAGCGAGGTGGTCAGGAAGCTGCGCCGCTGAGTGCACCGCCTCGGCTAGCGTCCG
>DASXCN010000264.1:0-3740 GCA_036491155.1 Solirubrobacteraceae bacterium
GAGACGAAGATCGAGTGGTTGCCCGATCCGGTGTCCTCTGACCACACGGCCCACGGCACCGTCGGATTGCCGGGGACCAGCGTGCCTGACGCCACCCGCGGATCCTCGGCGTCGTTGGTCGGCACCGCGTTCAGCGAGCACGCGTTCTCGGCGCTCGTCGACGCCGCGCAGGGGCCGAAGCCGTTGCCGGACGTGTCAAGGACGTTGGTCTGCCCGGTGGTCCCGTTGCCTACGGCCTGCCAATGGAAGCCGCCATCCGCATTCGCGTCGGCGACAAGCTTGGCCGCGAACACCTGCTCGTTGTTGTTGAGGCCCAGCGAGCTCTGGTCCTTCTCGTACCAGACGACCCACGCGACCTTGTCGCTGGCGCCGGTGAAGGCGATGTCGGGCTCGACGCCATTGCGGCTCGGGTCGACATTCAGGGTCGGGTCGCCGGTCGCCGACGAACCGCCGTTCTCCGCCAGACGGTCAAGGCCCACCTGCCGCCAGCAGAACGCGCTCACGCTGGCCGCGTCTGAGGGCTTGAAACCGGTACAGGGGGTCTTGGCAGCGGCCTGCTTGACGCCCTTGGAGACGAAGATCTGGTCGTGGTTGCCCGCGCCCGAGACGTTTCCGTCCTGCTCCTCCCAGGTCACCCACGGCACCGGGGCGTTGCCCGGGACCGTCGCGCCGCCGGCCACCGACGGGTTCTCCGCTTCCTTGTCGGTGTGGATGTTGAGCGAGGGGACCCCGGACCCGCGGTCCTGACCCTCGGGCACCCAGGTGTTGGCGGTGGCATCAAAGCGGCTGGCGAAGATCTGCTTCTCGCCACCCAGCGCCTGGTTGGGCTCATACCACGAGTCCCATGGCACGTTGCGCCCGGCACCCGCGAAGTCGATCGACGGGGCCTGCGCCTCGGCATTGGGGTCGATGTTCAGGGACTTGCCCTGGGTCACCCATTGGCCGTTCTTGAATGCCCGCACGAAGATCTGCTGCGAGCTGCCGGTCTGTTGCTCGAAGGTCGACCATGGGACCCGGGGCCCATTGGCGACCAGCGAGCCGCCGACGACGTCGGAGACGCCGGCGTTCTGGTTGGGGTCGATCCCGTTGGCGGGGTCGTTGTTGACCTGCAGGCCATTGGCCGGGAGACCGATGACCGTGGCGTATGCGCTGCCGGCGCACACGAGGCCGGCGATGACCGCCAGCAGGGCGATACGGCGCAAACGAAGCCGTCTCATGTTCTTCCTTTCGCTTGGTGGTGTGTGTGGTCAGGTGTCAGGCGGCGAGTGCCGTGGCGGTGAGCCGGCGCATCAGCACGCGCGCCTCTGCCCTGCCGCCGTTCAGGCGCAGCAGCTCGTAGCGGCGGCGGCGCAGGTCGCCGACGACGCCCAGTGCCGCGGCCAGGCGACGGACAGCGTCGGTGTCAGCGGATGTGGCAGCACGAATGGTCATGGCGTCAGAGCGCATGGGTGAACCTCACTTGCGTGTTTGGGTGTCAGTAACTGGACGCCAGCTCACCCGCGGGTGTCGCGGGCCCGGCGCGGATCTGTCAGGTGCCTAGATCGAGCCGATGACCCGAGCCTGGACGCTGTGCAGCTGAAGGTGGCGCAGCAGCCCGGGGGTCACCCGCGTGGGATCGGAGACGGCTCGGCCGTCCTCGAGCCCGACGGCTGCGACGGGCTGGCCGCAGATCTCGGCGAGCACCACCGCCCCGTGGGGTGGTTCGGTCTCGGCCAAGCGGGCGAGCCGGCGGATGGACTTCCCGTCGGCGCCGTCGCCCCGCGAGGCGCGGATGGAGGCAACGGTCGGGGTCGTCATCGCGTCCCCTCCCGCACGTGTGTCACTGCATACATGTCGTCACTCCCCGGTCCTGTGGTCCCCTTCTGACCGGGTGTACGGACGGCCCGGTCGTTTGGTTCGCCGGCGGTGCCCCAGGGTGGGCGCCGGTGAGGCGATGCTCATCGTCTTGTGGGAGACCGAGGAGCAGGCGGCGAGAGCGGCGTCTGAGCGGGAGCTCGCCGTGCTGGCTCCGAGGGAGGGCGCCAGGGCGTCGGTGTGGGAGGTCACCCAGCGCGCCTGAGCCGTCCCCGCGCCGGGTTCACCGGCCGTTGTGCTCGTCGGGGAGCAGCGCGAAGATGCGCGCCGGCCCGCCGTTGCCGCCGGCCAGCTTGATCGGCGCCACCACGACCTGGGAGCGGGTCGGCAGCTCGGTCAGGTTGGCGACGTTCTCGATGATCATCCGCCCCGAGGAGAGCCACAGCCGATGCAGCTCGAAGGTGGTGGAGTCCACCGGATCGGCCGACGGGCCGTCGAACCCGATGGCGGAGATGCCGCACCGCACCAGGGCGCGCACGCACTGGGCGTCCGGGTAGCTCCAGCCGGTCCAGTACGCCGGGGTGCCCCAGTTGCGAGCGTTATCGGAGCACAGGAAGAGGATGTCGCCGGGGTGCAGGTGGTGCAGCTGGGATTTGAGCTCGGAGAGCGGGATGGGGCCCGGCGGGCGCGCGGACACGTCGATGGTGAGCGCGTGGGTGACCAGCCGCTCGAGCGGGATGTCGTCCAGCGTGTCGCCGTCGGCGATCTGATGCGCGGGCGCGTCCACGTGGGTCCCGACGTGGTTGAGCAGGCGCAGTTCGGTGAGCGCGTAGCCGTCGTCGGGCACCGACGCGATCGGTCTGAACGACGGTGCTGGAAGACCCGGAAAGACCGGCATCCCGTCCGCGAACGGATGGGTCAGGTCAAGGATTCGCACCTGCTGCGTCACCTGACAGCCACGGAGACGACACCCCGGTCGTTCGTCCCCTCGTTGGCGGCAACACTACCAGAGAGATTTGATCAGATTTAAGTTGATCCCACGCCGTACCGGCGCCGTGCGCCGGAGCGTCACTGCGGCCGCGGCGGCAGGTTGAGGTCGTAACGGATCCCCGCCACGCGCACGGCGAAGCAGGCCGCGACGGCGATGAGCGGGACGGCGACCCCGTGGGCCCCGGCGCGCTGGCCGACGACCTCGATCGTGGCGCCGATGATCGCCGGGATGGCGTACAGCCCGCTGCGCAGCACCTGCGGGATCTCCCGCACGATGAGATCGCGCAGGATCCCGCCGCCGATCCCGCTGATCGCGCCCAGCACCACCGCCTCGGACGGCCCGAGCCGGTAGGTGAGCGCGATGCTGGCACCGGTGACGCTGAACAATCCCAGCCCGGCGGCGTCGAACACCTCGATCGTGCGCTGCATCCGATGAAGGGCGGGCGCGGCCAGCCAGCTGACCACGCCGGCGCCACCGACCACGGCGAGGTAGCGCCAGTCGCGGAAGGTCGCCGGAGGCCGTCCGATGAGCACATCGCGCGCGATCCCGCCGGCCAGCCCCACCACCGCCGCCAGCACCACCACCCCAAACGGGTCAAGCCGCGCGCGCACGCCCGCCAGCCCACCACTGATCCCGAACACGAACGTCCCGCACAGGTTGAGGACCAGCACGAGCGTCGGGTCGGACGCGTGCAGCAGGGCAACGGTGACGGAGGCACTCACGTCCGGCAACCCTACGCGCGGCTGTTCGCTTGGTCGAGGATGGTTTGGAGGCGCGCTGCTTCGTGGTCGGGGTTGGCTTGGAGGCGTTCCTTGGTCATCCGGAGCGTGCGGATGCCGTGGGCGAGTTGGTGGGCGTCGCGTTCGCGGTCGTCCTCGAAGGCGCGGCGGTCCTTGTGGAAGTCCCAGCCGTCCAGTTCGACGATGAGGTTGTGCTCAGGGAAGTAGGCGTCGAC
>DASXCN010000265.1:0-1511 GCA_036491155.1 Solirubrobacteraceae bacterium
AGTGGCCCCGACACCGAGCCCGTGCGTCACCACCTGACCGCCGAGGCGATCCGGCTCACTCGCCTGATCCGCGCCCTGATGCCGCAGGACGGTGAGGTCGCCGGGCTGCTGGCCCTGATGCTCCTTACCGAGGCCCGCCGCGCCGCCCGGGTCTCGGCCGGCGGCGAACTGGTCACCCTCGTTGAGCAGGACCGTGGCGCCTGGGACGCGACGCTGATCGCCGAGGGCCACCGGCTGGTGCGCGAGCGCCTCGCCGCCGCCGCCGTCGGGGTGACCCCGGGTCGCTACCAGATCCTCGCCGCGATCAGCGCCGTGCACACCTCGGCCCGCGACATGCGCGACACCGACTGGTCACAGGTCGTCGCCCTCTACGACCAGCTCATCGGTCTCGACCCCTCGCCGATCATCGCACTGAACCGGGCCGTCGCGGTCGCCGAGCTCGACGGCCCGGAGGTGGCACTGGCAGCCGTCGACCGCCTTCAGGACAAGCTGGCCGGCTATCACTCCTACCATGCGACTCGCGCCGACCTGCTGCGCCGGCTGGGCCGCAGTCAGGAGTCACGCGCGGCGTACGACAAGGCCATCGAGCTGGCGGGCAACACCGCCGAGACCGCGTACCTGACCCGCCGCCGCGACCAACTCGGCTAGCCGGGATCTCAACCGAACCGGCGCGCGAGGCTCGCGCTGAAGACTGGCCCTCACCGCCCTCAGCCTCCCGGTCGTAACCCTCATGCCCCGCACGGCGCCAGCAGGACCCCCCCGGTGAGTAACCAGCCAAAAATCTAGGTCGCGATCAGGACCAGGAGGTCGCGGGGGCCGTGCACGCCCTCGACGCGCGAGAGCTCGATATCCGAGCTCGCCGAGGGCCCGGAGACGAGCGTGATCGGCCGGCGGCTGTCGCGCACCGCGGGGGCCACCGCGGCGATCGCCTCGGGGACGAGCTCGACGACCTGCCCGGCCAGGACGATGCAGATGTGGTGGTCGGGCACCAGGGTCAGGGCGCGTCGGCCGCAGACGGGCGAGGCGTCGAGCACCAGGGTCCCCGTCTCGGCGATCGCCGCCGCGCAGCCGGTCACAGCGCCGTCGACGCGATCGAGCTCGGCGGCAGTCAGCCCCTCGTCCTCGACCAGCTCGACGTCGCGCGGGCGCCAGCCTGCCGGCAGCCCCGGCGGGACGGCCACGCGGTGCAGCCCCCGCTCGGCGCACGCCGCGGTGACGGCGTCGGCCAGATCGGCGGCGGCCACGCGGCGGACCTCGGCGGCGTAGTCGGCGACGCGCTCGGCCAGGTACTCCACGAGCTGTTCACGGGAGCGCCAGCCGGTGTGGCGGTAGTCGCGGGCCACGGCGACCGCGGCGGGCGTCTCGGCCGACGGGACGTCGTCCAGCGCGGCGCGGATGCGGCTCAGGACCTCCTCGCGGGCGCTGCTCATGATCGCTGGCGCCACCAGTCGCGGAAGCTCTGCGACGGTACGGCGGGCAGGTCGCGGGCCGACGTCCACCCCGAGAGCGGG
>DASXCN010000266.1:0-2312 GCA_036491155.1 Solirubrobacteraceae bacterium
GGTGGTGGCGGTATCGGGGAGGTACCAGCTGTCGAGCTCCACGATCAGCGTCCGCCCGCACGGGATCTGATCGGCGATCTGCTCGGGCAGCGGCCGGTAGGGCTGCATCTCGTGGATGTCGATGCCGAACAGCCGCTCCAGGTCCTCGGGCGGCGGCTTGAAGAACGTCCACTGGTCGCCTTCGAAGTCCATCCGCACGACGTACCCGAACGCCGCCAGCGGCTCGTAGCCGCAGGCGTGCAGCAGCTCGATGATCACGTCCGAGTAGCAGTTGGTCTCGGGGTAGGACCGTGTCGGCGAGTGCAGCGCGTGGGGCGCGTAATCCCGCGGATCGCGTCCCGACAGACTCAGCATGCCGCGCGCGCCGGCGACCGTCATCGCCACAGCTCGGCGCGCACGGGCTCCGGCCACGCTGCCGGGTCCAGCCCATGGGTGCGCAGGAGCCCCAGCACGATGCGCTCGTGACCGAAGCCCAGGCACGCCGTGTGGGCGACCGCGCCATCGGAGAGCTCAATCCCCCACGTCGACCCGAAATGGTCGCGATGGTGGTTGAACGAGGCGCATGCTGTGGGCTCGGGGCCCGCGATGGGAACCAGGAGCTCGAGCTTGAGTCGCTCCGCCTGCTGGTTGGCGGCCAGCATCCGTCCCCGGCGGCCGAAGAAGGGATCGTTGGCGACGTCGAGCTCCGCGGCCAGGCCCAGCGAGCGCAGTAGCGCCAGCCCCCGCTGAGCCCACTCCTCGCGCCATTCGAGGACCGCGTCGGGCTCGCCGATGCGCACCAGTTCGTGCTGGTGAAAGATCTGGCGGCGGGCGGGGTCGTAGGAGGGCTCGTGGCGAAACACCCAGGCGCCGCCCGCGTCGACAAAGACGCCGCCCTCGGGCAGGCGCCCGCGGGCCGCGATCGCCGGATATACCGGGTAGCACGCGGCGGGCATGAGCGTCAGCTCGGTCGGTTGCTGGAACTCGCTCCAGTCCTCGTGGCGAGCCGCACGCTCGTTCTGCTGGGCGGCTTGGCGCTCGTCGCCCTCGAAGGCGTAGACGCTGCCCGCCAGGTGCGGGAAGGATCCCAGGTACCCGCTGGCCTCGAGCTGGCGGCGGGGCAGCAGCGGTGGGAAGCGCAGCTGCTCGGCGCCGCGCGCGCCCGCCTCGGCGCTGAGACGCTCGCCCAGGCGGCCGCGGACATCCTCGAACACCGCGCCGTGCCCGTACACGCCGGGGACGCCGGAGTCCAGGAGCAGCCCGTGGGCCATGAGCTCGGCCAGGAACTCCGCCTGGTCAGGGGATGCCTGGCGCACCTCGGGGGACACGCGCGTCAGACCTCCTTGGCGATCATCAGCAGACCGGCATCCACCGAGTGGATGCGCTCGTTGGCCACCATCAGGCGGGCCGACAACGCATCGCGCAGCTGGCGCCCGACGCCGTAGGGGGAGTCGTTCTTGTAGGCGGCGATGCCGATCACCTCGAGGACCCCGGAGCAGACGCGAGGCGCCTGCTCAGAGGCGGCGATCTTGAGGTTGTTGAAGCGCAGCACCGAGGTGAGGGTGGCCAGGTCGGGCCGGTCCGGATCGTCGTTGAAGGCCACGAAGTCCGACAGCGCGGACTCGACCTCCGCACGCATCATGGTCAGCTCGGGCATCACCCGCGACAGGCTGTGGGCGGCGGGCACCGGGGCGCCCGGGTTGCGGCGGGCGGCAGCGCGCACGAAGGCGCGGCCGCGCTCGAAGGCCTCGGTGGCGATCCCCAGCCACACGTGTGACCAGAGGATGTGCGAGACGGGCACGTGGGTGTCGTGCATGACCGTGGCAAATGGTGCGGGGAGGATCTGGTCAAAGCCGAAGTGGGCCCGCACCGTGAATCCGGGCGAGCACGTGCCGCGCATCCCGATGGTGTCCCAGGTGCCGGTGGGCTCGAGCTCGGTCTGCTCACGGTGGTGAAGGATGACCGCCTGGTCGCCCTGCTCTGACTGGGGCGAGCGCCGGGCGGTGGTGAACAGGTCATCGGCGTGGGCCCCGTAGCTGATGGTCGGCGCCTGCTTCTCCAGCGCGAAGCCGTCGCCGTCGGGGGTGATGGGAGCGATCGACCGTCCCATGTCGCCGCCGGTCCCGATCTCCGAGGTGACCGAGGCGATGAGCCGCTGCTCGCTGACCAGCCGGCGCAGGTATGCCTCAAACCAGCCCCCGTCCAGGTGGCGCACGATGGTCGCCACCTGGATCTGGTGCATGGCGAAGATCATCGCGGTGGACGAGCAGCGCCGTCCCAGCACGTAGCAGGCGCGGGCGAGCGCCGAGATCGACACGCCGGCGCCGCCGAGC
>DASXCN010000267.1:0-6850 GCA_036491155.1 Solirubrobacteraceae bacterium
CCATGCCCGAAGTAACTCGTCGTCGCCTGCTGAGCTCCGCCGCCGCCGGTGCCGGGGGGATGCTCGCCTCCTCCATCCTTCCCCCTGCGCTCGCCCGCGCCGCCGCCGAGGGACCCCGCAAGGGGTCGCTGCGCGACGTCAAGCACGTCGTCATCCACATGCAGGAGAACCGGTCCTTTGACCACTACTTCGGCACCCTCGGCGGAGTGACCGGGTTCGGCGACCCCAACGTCCTCATCCAGACCGACCCCACGCCTCCCTTCAATGCGGTCCAGGGCAAGTCGGTCTTCTACCAGTCCGACCAGTTCAACCCGGACGGCTACCTGCTGCCCTGGCATCTGGACACCAAGGCGACGAGCAGCCAAGCGATCCCGTCGACGTCGCACGCATGGACGTTCCAGCACGAGTCGCTGAACATCACCGTTCCCAGCACCGCCGGGCAGCCGACGACCGCGCTCAACAACAACTGGATCCCCAGCCACTTCACCGCCGATGGCGCCGCGCACTACTGGTACGTCATGGGCTACTACGAGCGCCAGGACGTCCCCTTCCACTTCGCGCTGGCCGAGACCTTCACGCTGTGCGATCACTACTTCTGCTCGCTGCTCGGGCCGACCTGGCCCAACCGGATGTATCTCTGGACCGGGACGATCGACCCGACCGGGGCCAACGGCGGTCCCATCACCTCCAACGTCGTCCCCAGCCCCACCACCGGGACGCCCTACACGTGGACCACCTACCCCGAGCGCCTCACCAAGGCCGGGATCAGCTGGCGGATCTACCAGGAGGAGGACGACTACGGGACCAACATGCTGGAGTTCTTCGAGGCCTTCCAGAACGCCTCGCCGGGCAGCCCGCTACACGAGGGCGGGCTGACGATCTACCCGCCGGACCGGTTCGAGTGGGACGCCAAGCACGACAAGCTGCCGACCGTCTCATGGATCGTGCCGACGTCGGGCCAGAGCGAGCACCCCGCCTACCTCCCGGCGTCGGGAGCCAACTTCCTGGCGTCCAAGCTCAACGCGGTGGCCGAGAACCGCGACCTGTGGGCCAAGACCGTGTTCATCGTCAACTACGACGAGAACGACGGCCTCTTTGACCACGTCGTCCCGCCGCTGCCGGCCGCCGGCACCCCCGACGAGTTCGTGCAGGTCGGCACCAGCCCCAACTGGCCCATCGGCGGCGGCGTGCGCGTGCCCTGCTTCGTCGTCTCACCCTGGAGCGTCGGCGGCTTCGTGGCCACCGAGCAGTTTGACCACACCTCGACGCTGCAGTTCCTGGAGCGGCTGACGGGCATCGAGGAGCCGAACATCAGCGACTGGCGGCGCCAGACCTTCGGCGACCTCACGTCGGCGCTGGGCTTCACCAACGGCAAGGCGACCACCTTCCCGCCCCAACTGCCGCAGACGATCGGGGAGTTCTGGGAGGCCGAGCAGGAGGTGGCGACGCTGCCGGCGGCCACCATCCCGGGCGCGGCCCAGACCCCACCGGTGCAGGAGAAGCACCGCCCACGCGTTCCCTGGCAGCCGCAGTCGCGCCAGCGTCGCGAGGAGGGAGCCAAGCGGGCGCTTCCGGCAACCGCCAGCCGCTTTGAGGAGAACCGCACGACGCATCGCGCCGACTTCGAGCGAGGCGCCACCGACAAGGTCTATCTCAAGCGCATCGCCGCGGTGGAGAACAAGGATGTCGCCGCGTCGCCCGGCAACACGCTCGCCTACGTGCCCGGCATCGTCGGCGGTAACGTCGCCATCTTCGACACGTCGGCGATGGCGCTCGTATCGGCCATCACCAGCGGGACGACCAACCCGTTCGGAGTCGCGGCCACGCCCGACGGCAGCCAGGTGTGGGTGACCGAGTCCGGGACCAACACCGTGAGCGTCATCCCCACCGGCGGTAGCGCGCCCAACAAGATCGCGTCGACGAGCGTCGTCGGGATCTACCCGCACGGCATCGCGATCACGCCGGATGGCAAGACCGCCTACGTCGCCAACACCGGCCCCAACACCGGCCAGGGCGGCTCCGAGACGGTGTCCGCCATCGACGTGGCAAGCCAGACGGTCACCGGGACCGTCAACGTCGGTGAGGCGCCACTGACGGTGACCGCCTCGCCCGACGGTTCCCTGATTTTCGTCACCTGCGCCGACGGCGTGTATGTGATCAGGGCCGCCGGCGGCCACGTCGAACGAGTCCGCGAGAGCCTGCGCAACCCGCATGGCGTGGCAATCAGCCCGGACGGCCAGCACGCCTACATCACCGATACCGACCACGACGCGCTGCTGGTCGTCAGCACGTCGCAGCTGCGCATCGAAGACCGGATCCGGGTGGGCCGCACTCCGTGGCACGTCGCCTTCGGTCCCGGCGGCACCAGTGCGTACGTGAGCAACGCCAACGACAACACCGTGTCGGTGATCGACACCGCGCGGCGGCGCGTCACCACGACGATCGGGCTCGGTTCAGGGACGACGACGGACGCCAAGACGACGTTCACGCAGCTCAACCAGATCCCCACCGCGGTGGCGCTGAGCCCCGACGGCCACATCTGGGTGGCCTGTAACGCGTCGAGCTCGATGGTGGTCATCGACCCGGCCACCAATGCCGTCGTGAAGTCGATCGACATCGGGCTGGGCGACGAGCCGACCGGGATCGCCTTCGCGGCGTAGCGCCTAGCCCGCGAGAAGCGTGCCGAACGCGTCGGCGCCGATGTTGCCTCCGGACAGCACGACGCCGACGCGCCGGCCCTCCGCGGCATAGGTGCCCACCAGGAGCGCTGCCAATGCGCTGGCGCCGCTGGGCTCGACGACGAGCTTCATGCGCTCGAAGGCAAAGCGCATCGCGTCGACGATCTGCGCATCAGTCACCGTCACGACCTCGGAGACCAGGGCCTTGATGATGGGCCAGGTGAGCCGGCCCGGCGTGGCGGCCTGCTGGCCATCGGCGATCGTGCGCTCGACATGGATGCGCACGCGCTCGCCCGCGGCCAGCGACCGGGCGGTGTCGTCGCCGGCCTCGGGCTCGACGCCGATCATCCGCGTGTGCGGCGAGAGCTGGGCGCACACCGTGGCGCACCCCGAGACGAGCCCGCCGCCGCCCACGGGCACCAGGAGCGCGTCGAGGCTCTCGACGTCGTCGAGCAACTCCAGCGCGGCCGTGCCCTGGCCCGCCATCACCAATGGGTTGTCGAAGGGGTGCACAAGCACCATGTCGCGCTCGGCGGCGAGCTCGTGGACGAGGTCCTCGCGGTCCTCGCCGTAGCGCTCGTACTCGACGACCTCGGCCCCGTAGCCCTCGGTGGCCGCGCGCTTGAGCGCCGGGGCGTCGGAGGGCATGAGGATCACCGCGCGCGTGCCGCACAGCCGCGCGGCCAGGGCCACGGCCTGGGCGTGGTTGCCTGAGGACACAGCGCACACCCCTCTCCGCAGCTCATTGTCAGACAACGACGAGACGGCGTTATAGGCGCCGCGGAACTTGAACGCGCCCATGCGCTGAAAGGTCTCGGCCTTGAGGAACACCCGCCCGCCCAGGCGCTCGTCCAACGTCGCGGAGGTGAGCACCGGGGTGCGGTGGGCGACGCCCCTCAGGCGCGCCGCCGCGCGCTCGACGTCGCCGAACTCGATGGCGCGATCAGGCGGTTCGGATGGTCTTGCCGGCATCCTGCATCAACCGGCCGATCGGCACCGCCGTCAGATGCTCTTCGTGCAAGCCCTCGAGCAGCTTGGCCAGCAGCGGTTGCAGCGCCTGGGCGTTGGCGACACTGAACTCCACCACCTCGCCCGGTCGTAGCGAGCCCAGCGAGTCGTCGGCGTCGTCCAAGCGCACCGCCCCCTCCACCAGCTTGCCGCCGGCGCCGTTGGCCATGAGCCACTGACCGATGCTCGGTCCGCTGGAGGCATAGAGGAAATGACGCCGGTCGCCCGTCAACTCCTGCAGCTTGCGGAGCTCCCCGCGGGCGCCCAGCCATCGCACCAGTCCACCCGTGGGCAGCCTGGGCAGCGCCTGGTCGTGGTTGCTGGAGACGCTCGTCACCACCGACCCTGTCGGCTGGCCGACGGCGAAGGAGGCGTGCAGGCCGTAGGAGGAGAGCGTCCGCGCCACCTCAGGCACTTGCGAGGACGGAGCGTCGATGAGCACGCCGATCTCAGGCTGGTCCGTGCTGACCACGGTCACCGGTCGCATATGCGTGATGTGCGAGGCCACGGAGTAGGAGAAGCCGGTGGTCAGCGCGACGCCGACGATGAGCAGCAGCGCGGCGAGACCGGTGGCGGCGCGGACCGTGCGGACACGCCAGCCCGGCAGCGCGACCGGGCGCCGATCGGCGGAGAGAATCAGCGAGGCCGTCGACGGGCGGCGGGCAAAGCGGGGGTCCGGCTCCGGGTGGTGCT
This sequence comes from Solirubrobacteraceae bacterium, assembly GCA_036491155.1. GTDB lineage: Bacteria > Actinomycetota > Thermoleophilia > Solirubrobacterales > Solirubrobacteraceae > Palsa-465. The sequence goes on from DASXCN010000267.1 coordinate 4,380, forward strand.
CGAGCGCGCGAGTGATCGCGGGCACCAGATCGGTCTCGGTGTGGGCCACCTGCGCGAGCTTGAAGCGCTCAAGGGCGGCATTGGTGGCGCGCACGTGGCCATAGCCGAAGCCGTAGGAGACCACGGGGCAGCCACGGATGATCGCCTCGAGCACGGTGAGTCCCGCGCTGGAGTGAACGAGCACGTCGGCGGCGGCGAGCACATCGCCCATCCGATCGGTGAAGCCCATCACGCGTAGGCGCGGCTCGTCGCCGAAGAGCCCGACGACCTTGGCCCGCAGGGCGTCGTTGCGGCCGCACAGGCACAGCACGATGGCGTCCTCGAAGCGCAGCGCGGCGCGGGTGGCGCCGGCGAGGTCGCCGACTCCCCAGCCGCCGCCGGACACCGCGATCACGCGGCCGCCCGCCGGCAGGCCCAGCGCGGTGCGGGCCTCTTCGCGCGAGCGCGCGGCCAGGAACGCGGGCGATGTGGGCGGCTTGGCCCAGCGCACGCTCCCGGGGCCGGCGATGCGCTCAACCTCCTCGGCGGACTCGGGGTGCGTGATGAAGTGCAGGTCGATCCCCGGATGCGCCCAGAACTGCAGGCCGGCAAGATCGGTGATGGATGAGTAACAGGGAACTTTGAGGCGCCCCTTGCGACGCATCTCGCCCAGCACCGCGGTCACGCCCGGGTAGGTCGAGACGATCACGTCGGGATCGTGGGCCTTGATCAGGCGCATCAGTCCGCGGCGCCCCAGCATCGTCAGCAGCCTGCGCGACAGCCAGCGGGTCGGCCCGAAGTACATGAAGAGCCGGTACTGCAGATCAAACAGCCACGGCACGAACGTGAACATGAAGGCCGAGTTCTCCCGCAGCATCTTGGTGAGGATCGGCCCCATGGCCGGCAGGCCGTTGACGATCGAGATCTGCGCGTCGGGATCCTCGTCCTTGAACTCGCGCGCGACCGCACGCGCGGGAAGATCATGACCCTCGCCGATGTCGGCGGAGATGATCAGGACCTGGCGGGGCTTGGCCTCGGTGTCGGGCTCGCCGGCCGGGATGACCACCGCCTCCTTGGCCTCCTTGGCGGCCTCGACCTGCGCCAGCCGCCAATCGACGTACCTGCGCACCCCCTCGTCGAAGGGCGTCGCTGCCGTCCACCCCAGCTCCTGGCGCGCCCGCTCGGAGGAGACGATCTTGCCGCCGAAGTCCCCGGGTCGCGCGGGGGTGTAGGTGATCTGTACCTCGCCCATGAGGTCGCGCACCCTCTCGGCGATCTGCTTGATCGTCACCGTCTCGTCGCTGGCCAGGTTGTAGACGCGGTTGACGGCGACGTCGTCCAGTGCGCGGGCCACGCCGTCGGCCAGATCCTCGACGTACACGAACTTGCGGCTCTGCATGCCGTCGCCGGCAAGCGTCAGCGGGTCGCCGGCCAGCGCCTTATTGACGAAGGCGGGGATGACGGCGGCCTCGCGGGCTCGCGGGCCATACGGGATGCCGAAGCGCAGGATCGTGTAGTCGATCCCGTACAGCTCCTGGTAGGCCTTGCAGTACAGCTCCCCGGCGAGCTTGGTGGAGGTGTAGAGGTGGCTGGGCGGGGGCAGCAGCGTGTCCTCGTCGACGTCCTCGGGCTCGCAGTCGGAGTAGACCCAGATCGTCGAGGCGTAGACGATCCGCTTGACGCCGGCGCGGCGCGCCGCCTCCAGCACGGTCACCGTCCCGCGCGCGTTGACGCGCTCCGCATCCTCGGGGGAGGCGTGGACGTCGTTGACGTCCGCCACCGCCGCGAGGTGGGCCACCGCGTCACAGGAGTGCAGAGCGCGCTCCAGCGCCTCGCGGTCGGTGATCGAGCCCAGCACGGTCTCGACCGGCTCGTCGGGGTCCAGGTGCCACGGCGAGGGCCGCAGGTCATAGATGACCGGCGTGTGCCCGCGGGCGCGGATCTTGTCGACCACGTGGGAGCCGATGAAGCCCGACCCGCCCGTGACGAGAACTCTCATGAAAACTCACTCATTCAGATCAACACTCATGCGCCCGGCCTGTAATACAGCGGAGGGCACGAATGGTTTCGCGCCGCCCAGTCGGAGTTGGGCAGATCGACGTCGTGGCCCATGATCCGGTGGCAGGGCTCGTCGTAGACGCGCCCGGTTGACCGCTCGAGCCAGTCGAAGACGATGTATTTGTAGAGGCCGGAGACCATGCCGTCGGGCAACTCAATCCGACCGGGGTACTGCGGGTCAAGCCACTCGCGGGCCGTCTCGTTCTTCCAGGCGACGATCTCGGGCAGGCGCTCGATCTGCACCAGGCCCAACGCCGCCGTGAACTCGCTCATCCGGAAGTTGAGCCCGGAGACCTCGTAGGAGGGCTTGCCGTAGTTGCGGAAATCGCGCGCGTGCGAGATGAGCTCGGGGCGCTTGGACACCAGGACCCCGCCCTCGCCGGTCGAGATCGTCTTGGTGGCGTACAGCGAGTAGACGCCGGCGTCGCCCCAGG
>DASXCN010000268.1:0-6865 GCA_036491155.1 Solirubrobacteraceae bacterium
GGCGCGGGCCCGGGCGATGATGGGCGAGCTGTGCCCCCACGGCTGGCGCGCGCAGCTCACGCTGTTCGGGGACGACGACGCGGACGATCACCGGCCGCTGACCCGCGACGGCCGACGGGCGCGGGTGGCGCTGGACTGGACCGAGCTCAGCGACGCGAGCGGCCGCCCCGCGGTCATGCGCCGGGTGTGGGCCACCACGGTGGCCGAGGCGCTGGAGTCGATGGTGGCCGACCGGCGCACCGACGAGACGCTGGAGCGCATCGAGCGCGGCGCCGTCGCCGACGGCGCGCTGTGGCCCGACTTGTAGGCCGCCAAGCCGCGATGATGTCGCCGCGATGAGCGCCCTCTACGGCGGGGTCGAGACCGGAGGCACGTGGGTCGTCTGCGCTCTGGGTACCGGCCCCGACGACATCGTCGCCCAAGAGACCTTCGCCACCGGCGAGCCCGGCCCCACGCTCGAGCGCATCGCCGCCTTCTTCGAACGCGGGCCGCACCCGGCCGCAATCGGGGTGGGGTCATTCGGCCCGGTCGACCTTGACCCGGGCTCGGCCACCTGGGGCTACGTCACCAGCACCCCCAAGCCCGGGTGGGCGCACACGCCGGTGGCGCCCGCGCTGCGAGACCGGCTGGGCGTGCCCGTCCACTTCGACACCGACGTCAGCACCGCCGCGATCGGCGAGCACCGCTGGGGCGCGGCGGTGGGCGTCGACAACGTCTGCTACCTCACGGTCGGTACCGGGATCGGCGCCGGGCTGATCATCGACGGGCGCCCGGTCCACGGACTCATCCACCCGGAGGTGGGCCACCTGCGCATTCCCCATGACCGCGAGCGCGACCCGTTCGCGGGCACCTGCGCCACCCACGGCGACTGCTGGGAGGGCCTGGCCGCCGGCCCGGCGATCGCCGAGCGCTGGAATGCCAATCCACGCGATCTCAGAGACGACCACCCGGCCTGGGCCCTGGAGGCCGAGTACGTCGCCCTCGGTGTCCTCGCCATCGTGTGCGTCGTCTCGCCGCAGTGCGTCGTCGCCGGTGGGGGCGTGCTCGAGCGCCCCGGTCTGATGGCCGCCGTGCGCACCCGGCTGGTGGCGCTCAACTCTGGGTACCTCCAGACGCCGCTGCTGGGCGACGAGGTCGACCGCTACCTCGTGGAGCCGGCGCTCGGCGACCGGGCGGGCGTGCTGGGCGCCATCGCTCTGGCGCAGTCTCACCAGGCCTGATCAGGCCGTCGCTTCCAGCCCCGCCCGCCCGCGCCGGCCACCGCCGCTCGCGCCCCCGACCACCCAGGTGTCTATTGGATTCCCGAAAAGTTGATCGAGGTATTCAGATTCCCGAGGACATGACCGATAACGCCAGGGATGCGCCGCCCCGACGCACCCCAGCCCAACCCGTCCCAGCCCCCGCGTGGGCGTGGATCGACGCCCTCGCGGCCGGTTGACCCGCGGGAGGCGCTTGGCTGGGGGCAGCGCCATCACGACCACTGGCTGCAGCGCTGGATCCGCTCCACCGAGGACCTGGCCCGCCTGCAGTACTCGCACCGCATGCTCGACGCCGTCATCGAGGAGATCGACGGCCGCGACATCCGCATCGGCGACCACTGGCTGACCGACTACGCGTCCTGCAACTACCTGGGCCTGGACCTCGACGAGGAGATCATCAACGCGGTCCCCGAGTACCTGGCCAAGTGGGGGACCCATCCCAGCTGGAGCCGCCTGCTGGGCAGTCCGATCCTCTACGAGGAGATCGAGGACAAGCTCACCGAACTGCTCGGCGCCGAGGACACCCTCGTGCTGCCGACCATCACCCATATCCACATGTCGGTGATCCCCGTCCTGGCCGGCGGCGGCACCATGTTCCTCGACAGCCGCGCGCACAAGACGATCTATGACGGCAGCGCCATGGCCGAGGCCCGCGGCGCGCTGGTCGAGCGCTTTCGCCACAACGACCTGGATCAGCTCGAGACGCTGCTCAAGTCCGACTGGCGCCGCCCGGGAATGATCCTCATCGACGGCGTCAACAGCATGACCGGCAACGCGCCGGATCTGCACGCTTTCGCCTCGCTGGCCCGCGAGCACGGCGCGCTGCTCTACGTCGACGACGCCCACGGCTTCGGTGTCGTCGGCGAGCGCTCAGACGCCGAGGCCTGCGACTACGGCGCTCGCGGCAACAGCATCGTCCGCCACCTGAACGAGAGCTACGACAACGTCGTGCTGGTCGGCGGGTTCTCCAAGGCGTACTCCTCGCTGCTGGCTTTCCTCGCCTGCCCCACCCCCGTCAAGCAGGTGCTCAAGACCGCCGCGCCGCCCTACCTGTACTCCGGCCCTTCGCCCGTGGCCTCGCTGGCCACCGTGCTCGAGGGCCTGCGCGTCAACGACAAGCGCGGCGAGCAGCTGCGCGGCACGCTGCACCGACTCACCTGGCGCGTCCTGGACCGCCTCTCGGAGCTGGGCGTCTACACGCCCAACGAGTCCGGTTTCCCCATCGTCGAGATCCCGCTGGCCGATCCCGACAGCCTCGACGCGGTGGGCGACCTGCTCTTCGAGCGCGGGATCTACGTGACGATGGCCGCCTACCCCCTAGTGCCGCGCAACGAGGTGGGCTTCCGCCTGCAGCTGACGTCGGCCAACACCGACGAGCAGGTCGATCATCTGTGTGACGTACTGGGCGAAGTCGCCGAGCGCTTCAAGCTTCAAGCTCCACACGCCGAATAACGCTCTGAGATGATCTCCCCGGCACCGGACAGGATGTCCACTCGGTCGCGCCACTACTGGTGGCTGTACCTCGTCGTTGGCACGATCCTCTGCGGCCTGTACCTGTTCAAGGCGCCGTTTCAGGGCTCGGGCCCGGTGATCAACGGCCTGGGCCTCTACGGCGTCATCGGCGTCGCGGGCGGCATCCGGGTGCACAAGCCCAAGGCGGCGACCGCGTGGTGGTTCATGGCCGCCGGCCTGCTCCTGTTCTTCCTGGGCGACGTCTACACCTACAGCTACCCCAAGCTGTTCCACGCCGACGTCCCCTTCCCGTCGCCCGGCGACGCCCTGTACCTCGGCGTCTACCCGGTGCTGATGATCGGCCTGCTGCTGCTGGTCCGGCGCCGCAACCGCGCCACCGACGGCCCCGGGGTGATCGACTCGGTGATCATGAGCATGGGACTGAGCCTCGTCTCGTTCCTGTTCCTCATCGCGCCCTACATCCACGACGCGTCGCTGAGCTTCATCCCCAAGGCGGTGTCGATCGCCTACCCGACGGGTGACCTCATCCTCCTGGCCGCCGCCATCCGCCTCGCCGTGGACGCCGGCAAGCGCCGCCCCAGCTTCTACCTGCTCATCGGCAGCATCGTCACGCTGCTGCTGACCGACTTCGTCTACGGGATCCTCATCCTGGACGGCAACTACAACCACCAGCTCTGGCTCGACGCCGGCTGGATCTTCTTCTACCTGCTGTGGGGTGCGGCCGCGCTGCACCCATCGATGGTCGAGCTGTCCGACGTCGAAACCGGCCGCGAGTCGCGCCTCACCAGCCTGCGCCTCATCCTGCTGGCCGGCGCCACGCTGATCGCCCCCGTGCTCGAGCTCACCCGCACGATCCCGGGGCACAACTGGGACGCCGTCGTGCTCATCGGCGCCTCGATGGCACTGTTCACGCTGGTCATCGGCCGCATGGCCGGCCTGGTGCGCCTGCGCGAGAAGGCGGCCGCGCGTGAGCGCGCGCTGTCGGCCGCCGGAGGCCTGCTGGTGGGAGCCACCGATCGCGACGAGATCGTCATCGCCGCGCTGCAGGCCGTCGTTGAGCTCGGCGGTGACCACGTGGATGCCCGCCTGTGCCGCATCACGGGCGAGACGGTGCGCGTGCTGGCCATCGACGACCGCGGCGGCCTGGTCGACTGGACCGTCTCGGGTGAGGTCGCGGCGCTCGTCCAGGAGTCAGACGTGCGCGGCGTGGCCATGCTGCCCGCCTACGCGCGCCAGCAGCTGCGCCTGCCGGTCGGCGAGGATCCCGTCCTGGGCCTGGAGCTGCGCCAAGGCGATAGCAACGATTCGCTGCTGATGTTCGTCGTGGCCGGCGCCCCGTGCGGCGATGCCGACACCCGCTATGCGATGCGGACCCTCGCCCACCAGGTCGCCATGGCGCTCGGCAGCGCCGAGCTGTCAGAGGAGGTTCATCGCCAGGCCTCGGAGGCGCGGTTCTCCACCCTGGTGGCCAACGCCACCGACCTCATCACCGTCCTGCGCGCCGACAACACGATCGCCTACCAGAGCCCGTCGATCGAGCGAGTCCTCGGCTACGCCGCCGACGAGGTCATCGGCCGCTCGTTCGAGACGCTGCTGCACCCCGAGGAGCAGGGGCGCCTGCTGCGCCGCCTCTCCGACGGGGCGAGCGCCAACGGCCGCCCCGAGGCCATCGAGTGCCTCCTGCAGACCAAGGACGGGGAGCTGCGCTACTTCGAGATCCTGCACTCCGACCTGCTCGACGACGACGCCGTCCGCGGCATCGTCCTCAACGGCCGCGACGTCTCCGAGCGCAAGGAGTTCGAGGAGCAGCTCGCCCACCAGGCCTTCCACGATCCGGTCACGCACCTGGCCAACCGCGCTCTGTTCAACGAGCGCGTCCGCCACGCCGTCGCCCGCGCCCTGCGCGAGGGCATCTGCATGTCCGTCGTGTTCGTCGACCTCGACGACTTCAAGACCGTCAACGACAGCCTCGGCCACGCCGCCGGCGACCAGGTCCTGATCGAGGTGGCCCAGCGGATCTCCGGGAGCATCCGCGCCGCTGACACCGCCGCCCGCTTCGGCGGCGACGAGTTCGCGATCCTGCTGGAGGACGTCGACGACCTCCAGCACGCGGCCGAGACCGCCGAGCGGATCCTGGAGGCTCTGGCCCGCCCGCTCCAGCTCGACCACAACGACATCATCATCCGCGCCAGCCTCGGCATCTCGGTGGCCGAGCCCGGCAACCCGACGGACGCCGACGAGCTGATCCGCAACGCCGACGCGGCCATGTACATCGCCAAGGGGGAAGGAAAGGGCGGGTATCGCGTGTTCGAGCCCGCCATGCACCAGCAGGTCGTCGCGCGGCTCGAGCTGCGCGCCGACCTGCAGCGTGCGCTCGAGCGCGACGAGTTCGAGCTGCACTACCAGCCGCTCGTCCGCCTGCGTGACGGCGCGGTCACGAGCGTCGAGGCGCTGCTGCGCTGGCACCATCCGAGCCGGGGGCTGATCCCGCCCCTCGACTTCATCCCGTTCGCCGAGGAGAGCGGGCTCATCGTCCCCATCGGCCGCTGGGTGCTGCGCGAGGGGTGCCGTCAGGCCAAGCTCTTCCGCGAGCAGACCACGGCGTCGGTCAAGCCGGGGATCGGGATCAACCTCTCGGTCAAGCAGCTCTTCCAGTCCGACATCGTGGCCGAGGTCCAAGAGGCGCTGGCCGACGCCGGGCTCGAGCCCACCGCGCTGACCCTCGAGATCACCGAGTCGGTGATGATGACCGACATCGACACCGCGGTGAAGCGTCTCACCGAGCTGCGCGAGCTCGGCGTCCGCTTGGCCATGGACGACTTCGGCACCGGGTACTCGTCGCTGAGCTACCTGAGTCGCTTCCCGCTCGACATCCTCAAGATGGACCGCTCGCTGCTCGCCGCCGGCGCCTCGCCGGTGACCTCGGGCCTGGCCTCCGCGGTGCTCGGCCTGGGCGAGACCTTCGACCTCGAGGTCGTCGCCGAGGGCATCGAGTACCCCGAGCAGTCGGCCACCCTGCGCGACCTCGGCTGCGAGACCGGCCAGGGCTTCTACTTCGCCCGCCCGATGGTGCCCGGCGATCTGATCACCTACCTGGACGATCGCGCCGGCGAGACGGACGGCACGGCGGTTCCCGCGGCCACCAGCTGAGCCCGGAAGGCTCGGCCCATGCAGCACAGCTACGAAGGACTTGACCGGGTGGGCGGCTTTGACCGCGTCCGGCTGTTCGCGCCGCTGGCCCACCGCGACTACCGCCTCCTCGTCGGCGGGATGAGCGTGTCGCTGCTCGGCGACGGGCTGTTCCTGGTCGCGCTGGCCTGGCAGGTGTACGCGCTCTCCAACGCGCCGACGGCCCTGGCCAGCGTCGGCATCGCGATGACCATCCCGACGATCGCCTGCCTGCTTTTGGGGGGCGCCGTCTCAGACCGCTATGACCGCCGCATGGTCATGCTGTGCGCCGACGCCGTGCGCGCCCTCGGTCTCGGAGTCCTGGCGGTGTTGTCCGTGAGCGGCTCGCTGCGTCTGTGGGAGCTCATGGCCGTCGCCGTCGTGTACGGCGCGGCCACGGCGTTCTTTGACCCCGCGTCCGACGCGCTCGTGCCCCAACTGCTGCCGTCTGATGCGCTGGCCCAGGCCAACTCGCTCGACCAGCTCATCCGCCCGCTGGCCCTGCGCCTGGCCGGCCCCGCGCTCGGCGGCGTGGTCATCGGCGTCATCGGGGTGGGGTGGTCGTTCGGACTCGACGCCGGGTCGTTCATGGTCTCGGCGGCGACACTGATGGCGATGTCGCCCGCGCGCCGAGTTGGCGGGGCCGGGTCAGACGCGGCCGAGTCAGCTCCGGCTGCCGGCTCGATGCGGCGCGAGGTGGCGGCCGGCCTGCGCTACGTGCGCAGCCACGCCTGGCTGTGGGCGACGCTGGTCAGCGCCGCGGTCGCCTATCTGCTGTTCATGGGGCCCACCGAGGTGCTGCTGCCGTTCGTGGTCAAGAACAAGCTGTCGGACGGCGCGGGCGCGCTCGGCCTCGTCTTCGCCGCGGGAGGGCTGGGGTCGCTGCTGTGCGCGATCCTCATCGGCCAGCGCGGCCTGCCGCGACGGCCGCTCACCTTCATGTACATCTGCTGGACGCTGGCCAC
>DASXCN010000269.1:0-2458 GCA_036491155.1 Solirubrobacteraceae bacterium
GCGGCGGCGGAGCCGCTCGTTGCGGGCGCGCGTGTATGTTCGGGCGGGTGAGCGAGCGCAACGGCCACCCCGAGCTGGTCATCTTCGACTGCGACGGCGTCCTGGTGGACAGCGAGCCGATCGCCATCCGGATCGACGCGGAGATCTTCGCCGAGCACGGGATGAGCATGTCCGAGGAGGAGATCATCGACCGCTTCGTCGGACGTTCGCCTTCGGTCACGCGCGGGGCGATCGAGGAGCACCTCGGCCACCCGCTGCCCCCCGACTTCGGCGAGCGATGGCGGGCGATGTTCGACGAGGCCTATGAACACGATCTGCAGCCCATCGACGGGATCGAGCAGGCGCTCGACCAGATCACCGCGCCCACCTGCGTGGCCTCCAGCAGCGACCCCGACCGCCTGGACCACAAGCTGCGCCTCACCGGCCTCTATGAGCGCTTCGCCGGGCGGATCTACAGCGCCGCGACGGTGCAGAACGGCAAGCCTGCTCCCGATCTCTTCCTCTACGCAGCGCGGCAGATGGGCGTGGAGCCAGGCGGGTGCGCGGTCGTGGAGGACAGCCAGTACGGCGTGCAGGCCGCGCGCGCGGCGGGGATGGCGGCCTTCGGTTACACGGGGAGCGTCACCCCGGCGCACATGCTCGAGGGCCCGGGCACGACCGTATTCGGCGACATGCGCGAACTCCCCCGGCTGCTGCAAAGCCGGTAGCGTCCGCGGCCATGGCCGAGCCGAGTTTTCGCTTCGTCTGCGAGCCCGACGCCCTTGCCGGAGCTCCCTCCGGGTGGGCTCAGGAGATGCTCCAGGACGGCGAGATCGCCCTGCTGGCGGGCAACGGCGGCCTGGAGGCCATCAACGCCGTCGCCCACGATCTGGGGTTGGTGAGCGTCCCGCTGGTCCGCGGGGAGGACTCGGCGCAGCGCCAGGAGCAGACGGTGATGGCCCACGCGGAGAACCTCCCGCTCGTCTGGGTGGGGGCCTCCTTCAGTGACGCCGCTGCCGCGTGGGCACGCGACCGCGGTGCGATGACGCTGCTGGTGGCGGCGAGTGGGCCGCTGGCCGAGGACGAGCGCCGGCGCATTGAGCGCTTCGTGGCCACGCTCGGGCGCCAGTCCGAGTAGCCCCCTTCAGTCCTTGATCACGACGATCCCGGCGATCCAATCGTCGGGCGATTGGCGCCGAGGCGTGAGCAGCGTGAACAGCACCTCGGCCACCACTGGGATCGTCAACGGCAAGCACCCGGCCCAGGGCTTGACGCCGGCGGACTCGTAGACGTCCATCGTCGCCCGCAACCGCGCCGCCTGGTCGTCGGGATGCGCCCGTTCCGCCGCCTTGACATCAGCCTGGAGGGCCTCGACCGGCTCCCGCGCTCGCCGAAACCGCGGTGCCACGAAGCGCGCGACGATGACGCCGCGGCTCTCCTCTGCCAGCTGGCGGATCAGCGCGCTGCGCACCGTCACCGGCCCCCCTGTGCGCGCGTCCCCGCGACGGATGCCCATCACCCGCATCCCGGGGGTGCGCCAGCTGCGCAGCCCGACCGCGTAGACGAGTGCGCCGCACCGCCACAGCGGCGACTTGGACTACGCGTTCCAGTGCCGCAGCGGAGCCAACCCTCCTCCGTCGGTGTCCTTCTCGCGCCAACCCCAGAAGAGCGCGGCGGCCGACGCGGCCGCGATGGCGCTGAGGATGCACGAGGCGTCGATGCCGCCGCCGAGCAACCGCCGGCCGATGGGCGCCACCGCGAGGCGGTTCTGCGTCCGGGGCACGCGCAGAGCCTCTCACACCTCGCGCCTAGCATGAGCAGCATGAAGCGGATCGGCTTTCTCTCCTTCGGCCACTGGCAGCCCGTACCCGGCTCACAGACGCAGACCGCCCAGGACGCGCTGCGTCAGACCATCGAGCTGGCTGTGGCCGCCGAGGAGATCGGCTTGGACGGGGCCTTCGTGCGCGTGCACCACTTCGCGCGCCAGCTGGCCTCCCCGTTTCCCCTGCTGAGTGCGATCGCCGCGCGCACCCGCCGGATCGAGATCGGGACGGCGGTCATCGACATGCGATACGAGAACCCGCTCTATATGGCCGAGGAGGCCGCCGCGGCGGACCTCATCAGCGCCGGCCGCATGCAACTCGGGATCAGCCGCGGCTCACCTGAGCCTGCCCTGCGCGGGTCAGAGGCGTTCGGCTACCTGCCTGGTGAGGGCACCACCGACGCCGAAATGGCCCGCAGCCACACGCGCCTCTTCCGCGCCGCCATCGCCGGCGCCGGCGTGGTGCCGGCCGACGTTCGGATGACCGGCTCGGCGGGGATGCTGCCCGTCCAGCCCCAGTCGCCCGGCCTGCCTGAGCGGATCTGGTGGGGCTCGGGGACGCGCCAGACCGCCGTGTGGACGGCGGAGCAGGGCATGAACCTCATGAGCTCGACCCTGCTCGTCGAGGACACCGGCGTCCCTTTCGACGAGCTCCAA
>DASXCN010000270.1:0-3039 GCA_036491155.1 Solirubrobacteraceae bacterium
CTCGACACGACGATCGTGAATGTCGCGCTCGACACCCTCTCGCGTGATCTGCATTCGCCGCTGAGCACGATCCAATGGGTTTCAACCGGCTACCTCCTGTCGCTGGCCATGGTCATCCCACTCGCCGGGTGGCTGTCTGAGCGCTTCGGCTCCAAGCGCGTGTGGATGATCGCGGTCGCGGTGTTCGCTGTCGGCTCGGCGTTATGCGGGACCGCTTGGTCAGCCGGATCCTTGATCTTCTTCCGCGTCCTCCAGGGCTTCGGCGGCGGGCTGATCATGCCAGTTGGCATGAGCGTGCTGGCTCAGACCGCCGGGCCGCGGCACATGGGCCGGGTGATGTCGGTGATCGGCATGCCGATGCTGCTGGGGCCGGTCCTCGGCCCGGTGCTCGGCGGACTGATCGTGACCAACGCGGCGTGGCAATGGATCTTCTACGTCAACCTACCGGTCGCGGCGCTGTCTCTCATCCTCGCCGCGCGACTTTTGAATTCCGCAGAGGGACGCGCGGACGCCGGATCGCTGGACTGGCTGGGCGTCGTGCTGCTCTGCCCCGGACTCGCCGGCGTCGTGTTCGGTCTGGCGGAGACCGAGACCAGCGGCGGGCTGGGCTCGCCGATCGCCTGGGGCCCGATCGCCGCCGGGGCGCTGCTGATCGCTCTCTTCGTGCGCCACGCGCTGCGCGCCCGGCGCCCACTACTGGACATGCAGCTGTTCCGCTCCGCCGGCTTCAGCGCAGCCGCCGCGACCACGTTCCTGCTTGGCGCGGGGCTCTTCGGTTCAATGCTCCTACTGCCGCTCTACTACCAGGTCGACCGGGGCGCGAGTGCGCTGAGCGCCGGCCTGCTGATGGCACCGCAGGGGATCGGGGCCGCCCTGGTGATGCCTCTCTCCGGGCGGCTCACCGATCGGATCGGCGGAGGACGCGTGGCCCTTTTCGGCATCGCCGTCATGAGTCTGGCCACGATCCCGCTCGTCACCGTGCAGGCGACGAGCTCCTACAGGTGGTTGGCGCTCGTGCTGCTGGTGCGCGGGGTCGGCCTGGGGTGTTCGATGATGCCGACCATGGCCTCGGCGTACGCCGTCCTGCGCAGTGACCAGGTGCCGGGAGGGACGAGCATCCTGAATACGCTTCAGCGCCTCGGAGGATCGATCGGCACAGCCTTGCTCGCCGTCGTGCTCACTGACCAGGCGCGCGGAGCACTCGGGGCGGCGGCCGGTACCGGCGAGGTGCTCCAGACACTGTCGCCGACCGTTCGTGTCCACGTGGCCGGCCCGCTGGCAAGCGCCTTCGGCCATACGTTCTCGTGGGCTCTCGGCGCGACCCTGGTAGCCCTCATCCCGGCGAGCGTGCTTTTCGTCACCCAGCGCCGGGATCGCCGAGCGATGGCGGCACGCCCAGCCGGCACCCGCGAACCGCGCCTTGCAACCGGCGAGCAATCCGACGAGGCCCGAGCAAGACCCGCATCACAGATATCGGAACCATCCGCGATGCCCGCCGCTTAGACACGGAAGTGACTCTCGGAAGTGACTCCCTGCCTCGAGGGGCGCGAAGCGAGGGCGAGACGGTGCTCGGCCGTCCCGCCCTCGACATCACCCATCCAATGGTCACGGCGGTCCGCGAGCCCAGGCGTTGTGCGGTGCAAGCCGCGGCCGGAGCCTCGCGCCGGGCGCGCGGGTTCGCGCGGTGCCGTGGCGAATCCGGCAGACGGTCCGCCACAGAGTCGCGCGCACCTTGCCACCGCGGACGCGGCGCCGTGGCCGCACTCGCTGCACCAGGGTGGCCAGTTGGACCATCGGTCCGTGGCCCTGGCCTCCGGGCGTCCCGAGCGCGCGAGCCGACCCGACGGCGGACGACCCGAAGAGCGCCAGAACGAGCGCTGCGACGGCCAGGGTCTTGCGGTGGAGATGCATTTGCGTCTCAGTTCGCTGATGAGGAAGGAATGCTGCAACTGGAGGTTGACGTGGCAGCGTGAGAGCAATGTCGATGAGGACGAAGACTTCTCTACGAGCCGACACCATCCTCGTGTATCACCGCTCGCGGCCCAGTCCGTGGTCACAGCGGTTGGCCAGGGTGTGCACAGCGAACCCACAGGTTCGGCTGTCAAGCTATCGCCGTGAGACCTGCAGCGGCGAGTAAGACGGGGGATCGCACCCGGGTGCTGGTGGTGGATGACGAACCGAACATCACCGAGCTGGTGTCACTTGCCCTCCGCTATGAGGATTTCGATGTGAGGAGCGCGCATGACGGTCGCGGAGCACTGCGATCCGTTCGCGAATTCAGGCCGGAGCTGATGATTCTGGATGTGACGATGCCAGACATCGACGGGCTCGAGGTGGTGCGGCGGATGCGGGCGGAGAACATCTGGACGCCAGTGATGTTCCTCACCGCGCGGGATGCGACCGAGGACAAGGTCGCCGGGCTGACGGTCGGTGGTGATGACTACCTGACAAAGCCGTTCAGTCTCGACGAGTTGATCGCACGGGTGCGGGCGATGGTCCGTCGTAACAACCTCGCGACGCGGCAGGCGCCGTCGGGAGTGCTTCGCTACGCCGACCTGGTGCTGGATGAGGACCGGCTGGAGGTCGCGCGCGGCCCACGGCAGATCTCGCTGACCCCGACTGAGTTCCGGCTCCTGCGGTTTCTGATGCTCAACGCCGGGCGGGTGGTGTCCAAGACGCAGATCCTCGATCACGTGTGGGAGTACGACTTCGGTGGCGACGGCAACGTGGTTGAGACGTTCATCAGCTACCTGCGCAAGAAGGTGGATGTGGAGAAGCCGCCGCTGATCCAGACGGTCCGAGGGTTCGGGTACACGCTCCGGTCGACTCGGGACTGATGTCGCTCCGAGCCCGGTTGCTGTCGGGCGTGCTGGCGATGACCGCCGTCGGCCTGATCGCCGCCGGCGGCGGGACCTATCTGGCGCTGCGCTCCTTCCTACTTGACCGCGTCGACCAGCAGCTGATGGCGGCCCGGGCGGCGGTCGGTCGTGGTCTGCGCCAGTCGCCCACCAGCACGATCGACACGACGACGCTGGACCG
>DASXCN010000271.1:0-2558 GCA_036491155.1 Solirubrobacteraceae bacterium
CGTCCTCGCCCGTCGGCCGGGTACGACCGGGGTGATCGGCCTGGCGTGGGCGCACATGGTCCATGTCCGCTCCCCCGCCGATCCGACCCTGCGCTCCTTCTCGCAGTACTGGCTGGGCCGGGGTGCGGCCCAGCACGGCGGATCGCTGCCCAAGAGCTGAGCTTCGGCCGCAGGTCAGCTGAGCCGCGGGCGGACGGCCACCGTCACCCGCGTCAGCGCGCACATCCGCCCGTCGTCGTCGGTGAGCTCGACCTCCCAGACCCAGGTGGTGCGCCCCCGGTGGCGGGCGCGGGCCACCGCGGTGATCGCCCCCTCGGTCACCGGGCGCAGGAAGCTCGTCTGGTTGGACAGCCCCATCGCGGCATTGCCGTCACCGTGGACCATGGCCGCGGTCCCGTTGGTCGCCAGGCTCTCTGCGATGGCGGCGTAGACGCCTCCGTGGACCAACCCGGTTGGCTGCTTGAGGTCCTCGCGCACCGGCACGCGTCCGCGGACCAGCCCGTCGGCGATCTCGTTGATCTCCAGGCCGTAGACGCGGTCGAACCCCAGCGTGGGCTCGAAGGGCAGCTCGAGGGTCATGGCGGTGCGCACCATAGTGATTTGGCGCTCGCAAGCGCCCGTCCACCTTGGGCATTTCTTACGAGCCTCATCTACCCTACGGCCACAATGCCCACGTTGGACAACCTTCCGGGGGAACAGCTCGCCGTTCTCGAGATGGTGCTCAAGCACGGGCGCAGCTACGACGAGATCGCCCGGTTGCTGTCGCTCGACCGCGCCAAGGTGCGCGAGCGCGCGCAGATCGCGCTGGACACCATCGGCCCGCACACCGAGGTCGCCCCCGAGCATCAACATCGCATCGCCGACTACCTGCTCGGCCAGCTGCCCGAATCCGAGGCCCAGGAGGTACATGACCTTCTGGCCGACTCGCCCACGGACCGCGCCTGGGCCCGGGTCGTCGCCTCTGAGCTGACCCCGCTGACCGCAGGACGGCCGTTGCCTGAGATCCCGGTCGAGCGTTCGGCTCCTCGCGAGCACGAGGCGCCGGCGGGGGCATCATCGCAGCGCCCCGAAGCGGCTCCTGCTCCGGCGCCAGCTCCCGCAGAGCCGCCGGCGTCAGAGTCGCTGGCAGCGCCGCCCATCGCGGGCCTCGGCCCCGCCCAGGCCGAGGGCGAGCCCAAGCGCCGCCGGGGCCGTCGCCGTCGCGAGGGTGCTGAGGACGGCGCGCCGGCCACCGAGACGGGCGCCAAGCGCAGCTCGCGGTTGGGCGGCGCACTGATCCTCCTCGTCGGCGTCATCGCGGTCGCCGTCGTCCTCTTCTTCGTCCTGCGCGGCGGGCACTCCAAGAGCCACTCCCACGCGACCACCGCCAGCTCCGCGCCGGCGGCGAGCGCATCCTCGACGCCCACCTCACCCACGTCGTCATCGCCCACGGGCTCGACCCCGACGACCTCGACGTCGGGGACGAGCGCCAGCGTGGTGGCGCAGATCAACCTGTCCCCACCCTCGAGCGCCAAGAAGAGCAAGATCGCCGGGATCGCCGAGGTCCTCAACGAGGGCAGCAGCGATGGGGTGGCGATCGTCGCCCAGAACGTCCCGCCCAACAAGACCAAGCCGCCCGACGCCTATGCGGTGTGGCTCTACAACTCCACCAAGGACGCCAAGCTCCTGGGCTTTGTGAACCCGAGCGTCGGCAAGAGCGGGCGCCTGTCGACCGCGGGCGGGCTGCCCAGCAATGCCAAGCATTACAAGGAGATCGTCGTCACTCTCGAGACGACGGCGTCGCCCAAGCAGCCGGGATCGATCGTCCTGCAGGGCGCGCTGACGGGCCTCTAGGCGCAGATCCGGGCCAGGCCGTCCAGGGCCTCGTCGAGCCTGGACGCGGTGGCGCGGCGCAACAGGAATCCGCCGGTCCGCGAGTATCCGCGCAACTTCTGCTGCTGGGAGATCGTGACCTCGGTCCCGCCCGCGGCCGGCTCCAGCGTGACCTCGATCACCGACGCGCTCAGCACCCGTTCAAACGGCGTCCCGGCGACCTCCTGCTCCCACGCCCGCGTCGTCGGCGCCTCGGAGGCCACCACCCGGAAGTCGGCCCGCACCGGCCGCCCGCGCTTGGTCTTGAACACCTGCGTGAAGCGGCTGTCCTGGACGCCCTCCATGCGCTCCACCCCAGGCCACCAGCGCGGCATGTGGTGCGGGTCGGCGATGAGCTCCCAGACCTCCTCTGGCGACGCCGGCAGCGTGCGGCTGCGCGTGGTGGCCGGCACGGCTCTCTACTCGGAGTACTCGATGAGCGAGTACACGTCGTGGGGCGCCAGTCGCCGGCGCCCGTCCAGGAAGCTGAGCTCGACCAGGAAGGCGCAGCCGACGATCTCGGCTCCCAGATCGGCCACCAGCTCGCACAGCGCGCCGGCGGTGCCCCCGGTGGCCAGCAGGTCGTCGTGGACCAGCACGCGGGCGCCGTCGGCCAGCGCGTCGGCGTGAACTTCGAGCGCGTCCACCCCGTACTCGAGCGTGTACTCGGCGCTGATCGTCTCCGCTGGCAGCTTGCCCGGCTTGCG
>DASXCN010000272.1:0-1670 GCA_036491155.1 Solirubrobacteraceae bacterium
GAGGACGTGCCGGCGGCGATCGACCGGGCGTGGGCGCTGGCGCGCACCCCGCCGCAGGGGCCGACGTTCGTCTCGATCCCCAGCGGAGACTGGGACACGGCGGAGGGAGACAGCGCGGTGGAGGGCGGCGCGGCCGCGGGCGGCCCGGAGTGGCGCGACGTGCTCGCGGGATCCGAGGCGGGCGAGGACGCGCTTGACCGCGTCGCCGAGCGCATCGAGGCCGCGCGGGCGCCGGCGCTGATCGTGGGTGGGGGCGTGGACCAGGCGGGCGCCTGGGACGCGGTGGCCGAGCTGGCCGAGCGGCTGGGCGCGCCGGTGTGGACCGCGCCGCAGGCCCCACGCGTGGGCTTCGCCGAGGATCACCCGCTCTACCAGGGCCACCTCGCCCCCGGACGTGTCAGCGCCGCCGCCCAGCTCGCCGGATGCGACCTGGCGCTCGTGCTGGGCGCGCCGGTGTTCGCCTTCTTGCCCTACGAGCCGGGGGAAGCGGCCTTCCCCCACATCGTCCACGTCACCGACGACCCCGGCGAGGCGGCCCGCTCCCGGGCGCTCAGCGTGGTGGCCGACGTGGGCTCCGTGGCGCTCGGCCTGTTGGAGCGGATGCGCCCGCGCTTCCCGGCACAGCCGGTGGCGCCGCGGCCCAGGCCCGCGCCCGTCGACGCGCCGGCCGCGGGACCGATTCCGCCGGCCTTCTTGATGGCCGCGCTGGCCCGGGCGCTGCCCGAGGATGCGATCTTGGTGGAGGAGTCGCCGTCGAACCGCAACGACCTGCGGACGCAGGTGTGGATCCGCCGGCCGGCGAGCTTCTTTGCCACCGCCAGTGGCGGCCTGGGCTTCGCCATGCCGGCCGCCGTGGGGATCAAGCTGGCGTGCCCGGAGCGCGCGGTGGCGTGCCTGGTCGGTGACGGCTCGGCGCTGTACGCCGCCCAGGCGCTGTGGAGCGCGGTGCGCCTGGGGACCGCGGTCACCTTCGTGATCGTCAACAACGGGCGCTACGCGATCCTCGAGTCGGCGGCGCGCTTCGCCGGCATCGAGGGCCTGCCCAGCATGGAGCTGCCCGGAGTGGACTTCCTGTCGCTGGCGGCGTCGTTCGGCTGCCACGCGGCGCGGATCGCCGAGCCCGCGGAGCTGCCCGGCGCGCTGAGCGCGGCCATGCGCTCCAGCGTTCCCGTCTTGCTCGACGTCGTCACCGACCCCGCCCCTGTCCCCCTGCTCACCGGAGCGCCATGACCGACGACGTCCGTATCGCCCTCGATCCCGCCGGCATCGGCGCCACCCTCGACGACATCGCTGAGATCGGCAACCGCTTCTGCGGCACCGCCGGTGAGGTGCAGGCGCGGTCCTATGTGCTGGAGCGCTTTGGCGACCTGGGATTGGCCGACGTGCGCCTCGAGGAGTTCCCGTACCTCTGCTGGCAACCGGCACCCGCCTCATGTGTCGCGCGTGGTGTGCCCGGCTCGGGCACCATCGGGCCCGCCGCCTTTGACGCCCACCCGCTGCAGTACACCGCGCCTGGGCCCGTCAGCGGCGAGGCGATCTACGTCGGCGGCGCCGAGCCGCAGGACTTCGCGCGTCTGGATGCAGCCGGGGTCGACCTGGCGGGCAAGGTCATCGTCGCCCACACGGTGTTCCCCTTCGACCTCGTCGAGCTGCTCTCGGCGCTGGGGATC
>DASXCN010000273.1:0-9138 GCA_036491155.1 Solirubrobacteraceae bacterium
AGGCCCTCGCCGAGGGCGTCAAATGGCGCTGCGCCACCCCTCTGGGACGCCTAAACCACCGCTAATGCGGGCTGATGCAGGACTTCTTGCTATCATTATAGGTCTATGCGTTGTCGTAGTGGAAGTCACTGTACGCAGCCGGCCGAGAAGGGCCGTCGGTTCTGCGAGGAGCACGCGGCGGAGCTCGATCGCATGCGCGAGGAGCTCAAGGACGCCGCTGCCGCCCGCATCGGTCGGGGCCGGCCGAAGCGTTCCTCGACCTGCTGCCGTCCCGGCTGTTATGAGCCGCGCGTCCCGCCTGCCGCGTACTGCGATACGTGCGCTGCCGCGGGTTACGTCGAAGAAGCCGCGTAAGCACGCGGCGCTTCGCAGCTCGGGTCCCCACGAAAAACTTCATCTAACTCCGGCGGTCACGTCACCTCGTGGGCGCTGTCAGGCGTCCCCCTGCGGTCGGATGGCAATCCCGCTGTCGGCCAGGAAGCGCTTGACCTCGCCCACCGAGTGATGGCCGTAGTGCAGGATCGACGCCAACAGGACGGCGTCGGCTCCCGCCTGCACGGCATCGGTGAGATCCTGGAGCCGTCCCGCGCCACCTGACGCGATGACGGGTACCCCGACGGCCTTGGCCACCGCATGCGTGAGCGGGAGGTCGTAGCCCGCGTTGGTCCCGTCGCGGTCCATGCTGGTGAGCAGGATCTCACCCGCGCCGCGCTCCTCGCCCTCGCGTGCCCACGTGATGGCATCACGTCCCGTGGGCGTCCGGCCACCCGCCAGGTAGGCCTCCCACCCTGGGTTGGTGGGCTCCGAATCGGTCTGCTTGGCGTCGATGGCCAGAACCACGCACTGGGACCCGAAGGTGCGCGACAGCTCGTTCAGCAGCTCGGGCCGCTGCAGTGCGGCCGAATTGACCGAGACCTTGTCGGCCCCCGCGTCCAGCACCGCCTGGGCGTCGGCGACTGAGCGGATCCCGCCGCCGATCGTGAACGGGATGAACAGCTCGTCGGCGGCCTGACGCGCCAGCTCCACGACCGTCGCGCGCTTGTCCGAGGTGGCGGTGATGTCCAGGAACACGAGCTCGTCGGCGCCGGCGGCGTCATAGCGGGCCGCCAGCTCCACCGGATCGCCGGCGTCGCGCAGGTCCAGGAACCCCACGCCCTTGACCACCCGGCCCCCGTTGACGTCCAGGCACGGGATGACTCGCTTGTAGTGCATGGGCGGGCGGGTCTGGTCCCTCACGCCGCTACTCGGGGTCCCAGCCGTCGCGCCCGGCGAGCACCGCCTGCCCCTCTCCCACGTCGAGACGCCCTTCGTAGAGCGCTTTGCCGACGATCACCCCGGCCAGGTTGACCCGACGTAACCCGGCCAGCGCGCGCAGGTCCTGAACCGAGGAGACGCCGCCCGAGTACACGAAGGTCCCGCGCACGACGTCGGCGATCCGCCCCACCTCGTCCAGGTCGGGCCCCGACAGCATCCCGTCGCGCTCGATGCTCGAATAAACGAAGCGGGTGACGCCGCGCTTGCCCAGCGTCTCGATGACCGCCTCGGCGGGAATCTCGGTCTGATCGGTCCAGCCCGACGCCGCCAGCTTGCCGTGGCGCGCGTCGACGGAGACCACGACCCGCTCCCGGTGCTGGGCTAGGGCGTCGTCGAGGAAGTCGACGTCGGTGTAGGCGGCCGTCCCGAGGATGACTCGGGTGACCCCGAGGGCCAGGGCCTCACGGACGGCGTCGATGGTCCGCAGACCGCCGCCGAGTTGCACCGGCACGTCGACCTCCTGGACGATCCGCCGCACATGCTCGAGGTTGGCCGGTTCCCCGCTGCGCGCGCCGTCGAGATCAACGACGTGCAGCGCGCGGGCTCCGGCGGCCACCCAGCGGCGCGCGGCGTCCACCGGGTCGGCGTCGTACTCGGTGCGCTGGTCGAACTCGCCGCGCGCGAGACGGACCGCCTTGCCCTCGAGGATGTCGATCGCCGGGAGGAGGATCACCGAGTGGTCGCTTCCGCGGCGGCGCGACCCAGGGAACCACTATTCCCGGAGACCAGCGCCACGAAGCTGCCCAGCAGGGACAGCCCGTCCCGCGATGACTTCTCGGGGTGAAACTGGACCCCGAACACGTTGTCGTGCGCCACGATCGTCGCGAACCGCTCCCCGTACTCGGTGGTGGCGATCACATCCGCGGGATCCTCGGGCCGCGCCGCCAGCGAGTGCACGTGATAGAAGGCGCAGCCGGCCGTGGGGAGCCCCGCGGTCAACGGAGACGGGCGCTCGAAACGGACGTCGTTCCAGCCGATGTGCGGCATCCGCAGACCGTGAGCGTCCACCGGGCTGACCTCGCCCGCCAGCAGCCCGAGCCCGTCGGTGAGCTCGTGCTCGGCCGAGCGCTCAAACAGCAGCTGCATGCCCAGGCAGATCCCCAGCACCGGCATCCCAGCGCGTGCAGCGACCCGAATGCGGTCATCCAGGCCGAGTTCGATCAGATTGCGCATCCCCCAGGGGAACGCGCCGACGCCGGGGATGACCAGCGCGTCGGCGGCCTCCAGCTCCGCCGGGTCGCGCGTGATGCGCGCCCGCGCGCCGACGTGCTCAAGCGCCTTCTCCACCGAGCGCCGGTTGCCCATCCCGTAATCGACGACCGCCACGCTGGTCACGTGAGCGTTCCCTTGGTGCTGGGCACCCCGTTCTCGGTGGGATCGAGGGCCACCGCGCCGCGCAGGGCCCGGGCACAGGCCTTGAACGTCGCCTCGATGACGTGGTGGGCGTTGGTGCCGGCTTCGACGGTGAGGTGCAGCGTCAGCTTCGCGTTGGCGGCGAGCGCCCGGAAGAACTCCTCGGTCAGCTCGTGGTCGAAGTTCCCGATCGCCCCGGCCGGCAGCGGCGAGGAGTAGGCCAGCAGCCCCCGGCCGGAGATGTCGACGGCACAGGAGGCCCGGCTCTCGTCCATCGGGATGGTCGCCTGGCCGTAGCGGCAGATCCCCGACCGGTCCCCCAGCGCCTGGTCCAGCGCCTGACCGAGGCAGATCCCCACATCCTCCACGGTGTGGTGGGCACCGGTCTGCAGGTCTCCACTGGCCCGCACGCTGAGGTCGAAGCGGCCGTGGCGCGCCAGCAGGTCGAGCATGTGATCAAAGAAGCCCACGCCCGTCTCGCGCTCGCCGCTGCCGTCACCGTCCAGCGACAGCGTCAGGTGGACGTCGGTCTCAGCGGTGCGGCGGTCGATCTCGGCGGCGCGGGCCATTACGCGCCATTGTCGCGAATGCGAGCCTCCAGGGACCTGGCGTGCAGCTCGAAGCCCTCGGCCCGCGCGATGGGAGCGGCGGCCCGCGCCAGCGCGGCGGCATCGGCACCTATGCGCACCTCGGTAAACCGCCGGCGGAAGTGGATGGGCGACAGTGCCGAGGCAAACCGCGCCGCGCCGTTGGTCGGCAGCACGTGGTTGGAGCCGGCGATGTAGTCGCCGAACGCCGTCCCGCTGGCCGGACCCACGAAGACGCAGCCAGAGTGGCGGACCCGGGGCGCCAGCGCTTCCGCCCCGGCACCGATGAGCTGCAGGTGCTCGGGCGCGAAGGCCTCGGCGATGACGAGCGCCTGGTCGAGCTCGCCCACCGTGACGAACCGGACCACGGCCTCTGAGTCGGGCTCGTCAGCGACCTGCGCGGCGAGCGCCGCGATGAGCTCGGCCGAGTCGGAGATCGCCACCACGAGGGATCCGGCGCCGTGCTCGGCCTGGGCCAGCAGATCGAGGCCGAGCTCCGCGGGGTCGGCGGTCCCATCGGCAATGACCATGAGGTCGGAGGGGCCGGCGAAGCCGTCGATGCCCACCCGGCCGAACACCTGACGCTTGGCCTCCTGGACGTACAGGTTGCCCGGGCCGACGATCACGTCCACGGCGGACACCGTCTCGGTGCCGAAGGCGAGCGCGGCGATCGCCTGTGCGCCGCCCATCCGGTACACGACCGAGGCGCCCGCAAGCCGGCAGGCGCCGAGCACGGCGGAGTTGACCTCCCCGTCGGCGCCGGGTGGGGCGCACACCGCGATGTTCTGGACGCCGGCGACGCGGGCGGTGACCACCCCCATGATCACCGTGCTCGGGTACGGGGCGCGACCTCCGGGGACGTATACCGCGGCGCTGTCGACCGGCACCTCGCGCAGCCTGACCTCGTGCCCGTCGAAGGCCACCGACTGCTCGGAGGCCAGGCCCGCCTCGGCGACCCGCGTGACGTTGTCGATCGCCACGCGCAGGCCGTCTCGGACGGCCTCGTCCAGGCGGGCCTCGGCGGTGTCGAGCTCGGCCTCGGGGACCCGTAGCGCAGCCGGCGTCGTGCCGCCGGTGTCGTACTCGCGGGTGTAGAACCGCAGCGCGTCGTCGCCGCTGGCCCGCACCCGGGCGATGATCTCGGTCACCTGCTCGGCCACCGCCTCGGGAGCCGCAATGAGCTCGCGCAGCTCCTCGGCCAGGCCCACGGGGTCCCCGGACAGGTTCAGACGCTCATGCTGCACCGATGCGCTCCAGGAGTTGGTCGATCACGGACGCCCGCAGCTTATGCGCCACCGGGTTGGCGATGAGGCGCGCCGTGCACACCGCAATCTCCTCGCGGATGACCAGGCCATTCTCGCGCAATGTCGTGCCGGTTGCCGTGAGATCGACGATCGCCTCGACCAGGCCGGTGAGGGGCGCCAGCTCGACGGACCCCTTGACCTCGACGATTTCGGCCTGGCGGCCGGTGGCGTGAAAGTGCGCGGTGGCGATCCGCGGGTACTTGGTGGCGATCCGCACCACGCCCAGCCGGCGCAGCGCCTCCGCCGCTCGGTCCTCCCCGGCGACGCTGGCCAGCACCATCTGGCAGCGGCCGTAGCCGAGGTCGACGAGCTCGTAGACCTCGCGCTCGGACTGCTCCATGAGGACGTCCTTGCCCGTGATGCCGATGTCAGCGGCGCCGGCCTCGACGTAGGTGGGGACGTCGGACGGGCGCATGGTGATGATGCCGACATCCTGAAAGAGCAGCTTGCGGTCGTTCTCGCGAACCTCGCGCGTGTCGAGCCCGAGCCGGTCCAGGAGGTCGAGCGTGTCGCCCAACAGGGCCCCGCGGGGGACGGCGATCCGCAGGTCGCTCACTTTCCTTCGCCCCGTTCCTCCCCCGTCAGCGCGATGTGCACCCGCTCGACGTTGAGCGCGAAGCCGACAGCGGGCAGCGGGCGCCCGAACGAGCCCAGCAGCTCGTCGTAGCGCCCGCCGCCGCCCAGGGGAACCCCGAACGCGGGGTCATAGACCTGAAACAACGGGCCGGTGTAGTACCCGAGGCTCCGTACCAGCCCCAGGTCGAAGATGATCCGCTCGGCCGCCGCGGGGGCCAGCAGACCGTGGACCTCGCGCATCCCGCTGAGCGCGTCGTGCAGCGCCCCTTCCAGGCCCTCCAGCACGTCGGGTCCGCCGCGGGTGTGGGCGAGGCGCAGGAGCAGGTCCACGTCGGCGTCGGCCAGGCCCAGCGCGCGGATCTCGCGCTCCACCCCGACGAAGTCGCCCGCGGCGAGCTCGGTGAGGATCAGGTCCCTGCGCTCGGCGTCGACCCCAAAGGCCTCGAGCAGCGACGGGTACAGCGCCGCGTCGCCGAGCCCGACGCGATAGCTGTCCAGGCCGGCGGCGTCCAGGGCCGCGCACAGGACGGTGAGCACCTCGGCGGTGCCCTCGGGCCCGGGTACGCCCATGAGCTCCACTCCCGCCTGCAGGAACTCCCGGCTCTGGCCGCGTTGCGGCCGGACCCCGCGATAGGCGTGCGCGACGTAGCAGAAGCGCAGCGGCGGCTCGGCCTGGGCGTAGCGGGTGGCGACCACGCGTGCGATGGGAACGGTCATGTCGGGTCGCAGCACGAGCACGCTGCCGTGCTCGTCGAAGACCCGGTAGGCGGGCCGAGCGCCCCCGATGTTCCCGCGCGCGAAGGTCTCCTCGAACTCCAGCGCGGGCGTGTAGACCTCACCGTAGCCGGCGCGGTCGAACACGGCGCGGATCCGGTCGGTCATCGCGCGCAGCTCTCGCATCTCGTCCGGGAGGACGTCGCGGGTGCCGCTCGGCGTCCGATCCAGCGTCGCTTCAACGCCGCCGGCGCGGGTCGAGCGGGCGGGGCTCACGCCGCTACGGGAGCGTCTTCCAGCCGGGTGATGCGGGCACCGAGTTCGCGCAACCGCTCGTCGATCCGCTCATAGCCGCGGTCGATCTGGCGGATGTTGCCGATCTCGGTGACCCCGTCGGCGCACAGAGCGGCGATGAGCATCGCCATGCCGGCGCGGATGTCGGGAGACTCCACCCGGGAGCCTCGCAGCGGGCGGCGCCCGTTGACGATCGCGCGGTGGGGGTCGCAGATGGTGATGGAGGCGCCCATGCCGACCAGCTTGTCGGTGAAGAACAGGCGGTTCTCGAACATCTTCTCGTGGATCATCACCGAGCCGGAGGCCTGCGTGGCCAGCGCCAGCGCGATGCTGGTCAGGTCGGCCGGGAAGGCGGGCCAGGGGCCGTCCTCGACCTTGGGCATGTGGTCGCCGTGGTCGTTGCGGACCACCAGGTCCTGGTTGCCCGGGACGATGATGTCGTCGCCGTGGACCTCGGAGCGCAGACCCAGGCGTTCGAACACCAGGCGGATCATGCGCAGGTCGTCGGGCCGGGTGTCCTTGACGATGAGCTCGCCGCCGGTCACCCCGGCCAGGGCCATGAACGAGCCTATCTCGATGTGGTCGGGCGCAATCGTGTGGGTGCAGCCGCGCAGCCGGGCCTGGCCGTGGACGGTCATGACGTTGGAGCCGATGCCGTCGATGTCGGCGCCCATCTGCTCCAGCATCCGCGCGAGATCCTGCACGTGGGGCTCGGAGGCGGCGTTGCGGATGACCGTCGTCCCGCGCGTGAGCGCGGCCGCCATCAGAGCGTTCTCGGTGGCCATCACCGACGGCTCGTCCATCAGGAAGTCACAGGGGCTGAGGCCCAACGGCGGCGCCGCGAGGACGATCTCGTCAGGCCGGTCGGCGACGGTCGCGCCCAGGGCGCGGAACGCGTCGAGGTGCGGGTCCAGCCGCCGGCGTCCGATGACGTCACCGCCGGGGGGCGGCATGTGCGCGGAGCCGAAGCGGGCCAGCAGCGGGCCGGCCAGCAGGAACGAAGCCCGGATGCGCTCGGACAACACGCGGTCGACGTGAGTGCCATCCACCATCGAGCTGTCGATCTGGACCTCCGCGGGGCCCAGCCACTCCACGTGCGCGCCCAGCACCTGCAGCAGGCGCGCCATGTCCTCGACGTCGGAGATCCGGGGCACGTTGCGCAGGATCACCTCGTCCTCGGTGAGCAGGCAGGCGGCCAGGATCGGCAGCGCCCCGTTCTTGTTCCCGGCGGCGGTGATCGTGCCAGACAGGGGCACGCCGCCTTCGATGACGAACTTCTCCAGTTTGATCGACCCCGCAGTCGTCGATGGTGGACGGTCGTCGGTCAGCGTAGCCGCTGCAGGTGTCGCCTGTCCCGCGGGCGCGACCGGGGCCGAGCGCTGAGCTAGGGTAACGGCCATGGCAGCACAGATTTCGCGGGAGCAGGCCTGGGACCTTCTTTGCGAATGGACGCAGTCAGACTCCCTGCGCCGCCACATGCTGGCCGTCGAGACGGCCATGCGCGCCTACGCGCCGCGCTTTGACGGTGACGTGGAGCTGTGGGGCCTCACCGGCCTGATGCACGACCTCGACTACGAGCGCCATCCGTCGCTGGAGGACGGACATCCCCGCTACGCCCTCAAGGAGCTCGAATCCCGCGGCTACCCACCCGAGCTGGTGCGCGCCGTCGCCTCCCACGCCACCTACCTGGGGGTCTCGCGCGACTCCCCGATGGAAAAGACCCTGTTCGCCGTCGACGAGCTGTCGGGGTTTCTGCTGGCCTGCGCCTACGTGCGTCCCGAGGGTCTCGTCGGCATGACTCCCAAGTCCGTGAAGAAGAAGATGAAGACGCCCGCGTTCGCGGCCGCCGTCAGCCGTGACGACATGACCGAGGGGGCCGCCGAGCTGGGTGTGGACTTCGACGAGCACCTGGCCTTCGTGATCGCGGCTCTGGCCGAGCGCCGCGACGAGCTCATGCCCGCCGCGGCCGCGGCGGACAGAGACTGAGGGGCGCACGCCGTGACCCCGGTCTCGGTGGCGGTCCTGGAGGGCGACGAGACCGGCCAGGAGCTGCTGGAGCAGTCGCTGAAGGTGCTGGACGGCGACCTCCTGGGCCTGGACCTCGAGCTCCAGCGCTTCGACCTGTCGCTTGAGCGCCGCCGGGCCACGTCCAACGGGATCGTCGACGAGGCCGCCGTGGCGATGCGCGAGGCCGGCCTGGGCCTCAAGGCGGCCACCATCACCCCGGAGGGCGCCGGCGACGTGGGCTCCCCCAACCGCATCCTTCGCGAGGAGGTCGACGGCAAGGTAATCGTGCGCACCGGGCGCCGGCTACCCGGCGTAGCGCCGCTGGCCGGCGTGTATCACCCGATCTCAGTGGTGCGCATGGCAGTGGAGGACGCCTACGGGGCAGCCGAGCGCCGCGAGGGCGACGCCGGCGCGCCCGACGAGGTGGCCTACCGGACCGAGAAGATCACGCGTTCGACCTGCCGCGCCGTGGCCGAGTTCTCGTTCCGCACGGCGGCCAAGATGGGCGCGCGCGTGTATGGAGGCCCGAAATGGACGGTGTCTCCGGTGTACGAGGGGATGCTCAAGGAGGAGATGGACTCCGCGGCGGCGCGCCACCCCGAGATCCCCTACCAGCCGGTGCTCATCGACGCCACCTACGCCGGGCTGCTGTCGGGCGCCACTGACGCCCCGCTGGTCATCCCGGCGCTCAACCGCGACGGCGACTGCCTGTCAGATCTCGTGCTACCGATGTTCGGCTCGATCGCGGGCGCCGAGTCGGTGCTGCTGGCCTTTGACGACGACTACGACACCACGTGTGCGATGGCGGAGGCACCGCACGGGACCGCGCCGGCCCTGCTGGGCAAGGACCTGGCCAACCCGCTGGCGATGATCCTGGCCTGCGGCGCCCTGCTGCGCCACGCCGCCGATCGCCACGGAGCCGCATGCGAGCGCGCGTCGCGGGCCATCTACGAGGGGACGTTGGAGACGATCGCCTCCGGCCTCAAGAC
>DASXCN010000274.1:0-5102 GCA_036491155.1 Solirubrobacteraceae bacterium
GTCGCGGCTCCACAGCGAGTACTCGGTCTGCAGCACGCTGATGGGATACACGGCATGCGCGCGGCGGATCGTCTCCGGCGCCGCCTCCGACAGCCCGAGGAACCGCACCTTGCCGGCGTCGACGAGCTCGGCCATCGCCCCAGCGGTCTCCTCGATGGTGACGTCGGGATCGACCCGGTGCTGGTAGTAGAGGTCAATGTGGTCGACGGCCAGCCGGCGAAGCGACGCGTCGCAGGCCTTCAGGACGTAGTCGGGGCGACCGTTGACTCCGCGCGCCGCGGGGTTCTCGGGGTCGCGCACGATCCCGAACTTGGTGGCCAACACGACCTCGTCGCGGCGGTCGGCGATGGCCTCGCCGACGAGCTGCTCGTTGGTGTGCGGGCCGTAGACGTCGGCGGTGTCCAGCAGGGTGACGCCGAGGTCGAGGGCCAAGCGAATGGTGGCAACCGCCTCAGCTGAGTCGGCGGTCCCGTAGAACTCCGACATTCCCATGCAGCCCAGGCCCTCGGCGGAGACGGTGAGGCCCTGGCTGCCGAGTGCGCGCTGGTCCATGGCGCATCGGAGGTTAGCCTGCTGATCTCACGCCTCCGTACGCCGCGGCGTTTGATCTCACAGTGCGCCTGCCACCGTTCCAGAATCTGCTCGACGCGCATGACCGCGACGTGCACCGCTTCCTGATCGCCAGCGTCGGGCCGATCGATGCCGACGACGTCTATCAGGAGACCTGGCTGGCGGCGCTGCGCGCCTATCCGCAGCTCGCCGGCGCCTCCAACCTCAAAGGCTGGCTGTTCACCATCGCCCACCGCAAGGCGATCGACCACGTCCGCGCCCGCGCACGCCGGGCGACGCCGGTGGCCGAGCCCGCCGACCTGTCCGAGGGGGGGATGGGCGGGGCCGGGTTCAACGCGGTCGCCGCGGGGGCCGACGACGAGCTTTGGACCGCGGTGGCGGCGCTGCCTGACAAGCAACGCACCGCGGTCGCGCTGCGCTTCATCGTCGACTCGGCGTACGCGGAGATCGCGACCGTGATGGAAATTTCAGAACCGGCGGCACGGCGCAACGTCCACGAGGGACTCAAGCGCCTCAGAGAGGAACGCACGAGATGAGTGAGATCAACCTCAACCACCACACCGGCGAGGGAGGCGACGAGATGGAGCGCGCGCTGCGTGCCGCCCTGCGGAGCGGGGCCGGCGACAGTTCGCCGCCGCCCATCGTCGATGCCGCAGCGGCCGCCGGACTGCTCGATGTCGCCTACGCGCGGCTGGACTCCCCGGTGGGCACGCTGGTGCTCGCCTCCACCCCGCTGGGGCTGGCGCGGCTCGCCTACATCGACGAGGGTCAGGAGGAGGCGGTCATGGAGGACATCGCCACTCGGCTCTCGCCGCGGATGCTGTCGGCCCCGGGTCGGCTGGACAAGCCGCGTCGCGAGCTGGACGAGTACTTCACCGGACGCCGGCGCAGCTTTGACCTCTCGCTGGACCTGTCGCTGCTGTCGGACTTCACCCGCCGGGTGTTGCGCGCGACGGCGGCGATCCCCTACGGCGAGGTCGCCACCTACAAGGCAGTGGCCGGCGCCGCCGGCAGCCCGCGCGGCTTCCGCGCGGCGGGCAATGCGCTCGGCTCCAACCCCCTGCCGATCGTCCTTCCGTGCCACCGCGTGCTTCACAGCGGCGGCGGGCTGGGCGGCTACACCGGCGGCCTGGCGCGCAAGCGCACGCTGCTGGCCATCGAGCGGCCGCCCATGAGTGACTGATCTCACACAGGGCTCCCGGCCGTCTGAGAAGCTGTGCCCAGCCTGGATGGTCGATTCCACGGCATCTCGCGAGGAGGCACGGATGAGACGGAGTGAGCGCGCGCAGTTGCCCCCGGGACCGTCGGTGCCCAAAGCGGTCCAGATGATGGCGACGTGGACGCGGCCGGCCGCGTCGCTGGAGCGCCTGCGGCCATACGGCAAGCGGATCACGGTGGAGCTGCCGTTCCAGCCGCCGTTCGTGATGCTGTGGGACGCGGCCGACATCAAGGAGGTCTTCACCGCCCCGCCCGATGTGCTGCACCCGGGCGAGGGCGCGCGCATCCTGGAGCCGCTCATCGGTCGCCACTCGGTCATCCTGCTCGACGAGGACGAGCACCTGGAGCAGCGACGGCTGTTGCTGCCCGCCTTCCATGGCGAGCGGATGCAGGGGCTCACCGGGCTGATGACCGAACTGGCCGAGCGCGAGGTGGCGTCGTGGCCGACCGACGAGCCGGTCGCCCTGCACCCGCGGCTGCAGCGCGTGACGCTCGAGATCATCCTGCGCGTGGTGTTCGGCCTCGAGGAGGGTCCGACGCTCAACCGCCTGCGCGACCTGCTCACCGAGGTGCTCCTCTTCACCGAGAGCCCGCTGTCCGTGCTGCCGCCGCTGCAGCGACTGCTTGGCTGGGTGCCGCGGCTGCGCCGCTTCAACGCCCAGCTGCGCGAGACCGACGCGCTCATCTTCGCCCTCATCGAGGAGCGTCGCGCCGAGCTCGAGCGCGACGGCGATGGCCCGGCGCGCGAGGACATCCTGTCGATGCTGCTGGCCGCGCGCCATCAGGATGGCTCGGCGATGTCACAGCAGGAGCTCCGCGACGAGCTGATGACCGCGCTGGTGGCCGGCCACGAGACGAGCGCGTCGCAGCTGGCCTGGGCGCTGGAGCGCCTGGCCCGTGAGCCCGCCGTCCGCGCCCGTCTGACAAGGGAGATCGACGCCGGCGAGTCCGACGGATACCTCAGCGCCACGATCACCGAGATCCTGCGCCTGCGCCCGGTCCTCCCCAATGCCGAGCCTCGGCTGACCAAGCGGGAGGTGGAGATCGGCGGCTACCGCTACCCCCCGGGAGTGGTGCTGATGGCCAGCGCCTTCCTGATCCACCACGACCCGGAGATCTACCCCGAGCCCTTCGCCTTCCGGCCCGATCGGTTCCTCGACACCTCACCCGGGACCTACACGTGGATCCCGTTCGGCGGCGGGCGGCGGCGCTGCCTGGGCGCGAGCTTCGCCGTGCAGGAGATGAAGGTGGTCCTGCGCGCCGCCCTGCGGCGGTTCGAGATCGAGGCAGCCTCGGACCGGCCGGAGACGACGCGGCGGCGGAGCATCACCTTCAGCCCCGCGGGTCAGACGACGGTGCGGCTGCGCCGGCGCGTGCCGGTACCGGTGCCCGAGCCCGCTGCGGTGGCCGGCGTTGCCTAACGCGCCATTGGGACGCACCGTCCTCTAGACCATCAACGCACCGGTGAAATCCCGGAAGTTGCGAACCTCTGAGGCGGGGTAGCGTCCGCGTATGGACGTGATGGGACCTCTGCACCGGTTCGACGATTACCAGCAGAATCGCAAATGGCTGGCGCTCCCGGTAGCCGTGGTCAAGAAGTTTGGCGACGATCAGGGCGGCAACCTCGCCTCACTCGTTGCCTGGTACGGGTTCTTCTCGCTGTTCCCCCTTCTGCTCGTGTTCGCCACCATCCTCGGCTATGTGCTGGCCGGGGATTCGGGCACACGCGAATCGGTGGAGCACGCTGTGCAGAGCCAGTTCCCGGCGATCGGCAGCTCGCTGCCGCTGAATGCGATCTCCGGCTCGGCATTCGCGCTTGCGGTCGGCGTGTTCACGGCGCTGTGGGCCGGCCTCGGCGTGACGACCGTCTCGCAGACGGCGCTCGACACGGTGTGGGCGGTGCCTTACAAGAACCGGCCGAACTTCGTCAAGTCCCGGTTGCGCGGCCTCGGCCTGCTGGTCTTCCTGGGCGTGCTGTTCCTCGTCTCCACGACCGCCTCCGGAGCGGTGAGCGCCGGCTTCGGCGGAGCCCTGGCGAAGGTCGTCGGCTATGTCGTCTCGCTCGCGGTCAACTTCGTGCTGTTCTTCGCCGCCTACCGGCTGATGAGCGCCAGCAACATCCCGGGCCGGGATCTGCGCTGGGGCTCGGCGGTGGCCGCGGTGCTGTGGACGATCCTCCAGTCGGTCGGCGGCCTGTACCTCAAGCACGCCGGCGGCCACGGCTACGGAGTCTTCGCGATCGTCATCCCGCTCCTCATCTGGCTGCGGCTTGGCACTCAGGTCTTCCTGTACTGCGCCGAGGTCAATGTCGTTGTCAGCCGCCGGCTGTGGCCCCGTAGCTTCTTCGGACCGCCCGAGGCGCCCGCTGACAAGCGGACCCTGCGCGCTCTGGCCAAGGTGGAGGAGCGCTCCGACCAGCAGCACATCGACGTGGCGTTCGAGACCGCGCCGCCGCGCGACGCTCCGCCGCCGCGCGAGGACAGCTGACGCACCGGGGCCCGGGGCCTAGAACAAGGTGTCCGGCGACTCCCGCCGGGTCATCTCCAGCGGCCACGAGCACAGCCCGCCCTGCGCCGGGCACCCGGCGCACAGTCCGCGATACGGCGCCGGGGCGACCTCGAAGCGCCGCTCCAGCACTCCCCGACCCAGGGCGGCCAGCCGCGCCTGCAGCGCGTCCATCTGCTCACGCTCGAAGGTGACCGACACCGGTGCGTCGGGCAGCTCCAGGAAGCAGTGGGCGATCTCCACCGCCGCGGCGCCGGCGTGGAGCGCGGCCAGCGCATAGACGAGCCTCTGGGTCCCGTACGCGCGCTCGACGACCGCGGCCGGGTCGGCGCCCTCCAGCCGGTCGCTCTTGTAGTCCACCACGAGCATCCGCCCCGAGGCCTCGCGTGCCAGTACGTCGATGGCGCCCACCACCAGCGGCTGAGCGGGATCGGCGGAGAACGGGAAGGCAAACCGCTCCTCGCGCCGGGTCTGGGTGGCGCAGCCCAGGCGGGCGCACAGCTCGCTGTCGGCAAAGCGCCGCACAAGCGCGGCCAGCTCGTCGGCCTCCCCCGGGCCGGGCGGCGGGTGAAGGCCGGCCTGCGCCGCCGCGGCTGACACAGCCTCGGCGCCGGGGACGGCGGGGCGCCGGAAGTCCAGTCCCTCGAGCAGGGCGTGCAGGAGCACGCCGCGATCGGCGGCGCTGCGCGGGCCCGCCAGAGGCTCGGCGTCGCGTGGTTCCGGGACGGACGGCAGGCGCAGCACGCGCTCGGCGTAGAAGCGGTAGCCGCAGCGGGCGTACTCGCCCAGCGACGAGTAGCTGAGGGCGC
>DASXCN010000275.1:0-8703 GCA_036491155.1 Solirubrobacteraceae bacterium
CCCGCGCTCGGCCTCTGACAGCCGGCGCTCGTACGCCTCGCGCTGGGCCGCCACCGCGTTCATCAGCTCCTGCAGTTCGCCGCGCAGATCGCCGTGCGCCGACTCCAGCGCGGCTTGGCGCGAGGTCCGGGCCTCGAGCTCGGACACCGCGTCGGCCAGCGATCCCTGGAGGCGAGCCACCTCGGCGGAGCGCTGCTCGAGCTCGGCGTGCAGCGCCGAGACGCTCTCCTTGAACAGGAGCTCGGCGAGCGGCCCGGTACGGCCGGTGTCCACTGTGAGGTCGTGGTTCTCGGCGAGGCGGCTGCGATCTGCGTCGGCGGGAGGCGGCGCCACGTCGGGCGGCCACGCGCGCGCCTCGTTGAGCGCCGCGGGCGGCGGCTCGTCGGGCGGCGGCTCGTCGGGCGGCCAGGCGCGGGCCTCACCCAGCGCGGGCGGAGGAGGCAGGCGGTGAAACCCGTCAGCGGCGCTGCCGGGCATCGGCACCGGCACCACCGAGGTCCCCACCCACAGCGCGGCCTGGCCCTCATGGCGCGGCTGGGCCCACGGCGGGATGCGAAAGGTGGCCTCCCAGGCCCCGGCGGCGAGCGGGTGAGCGTCGCGTTCGGGTGCGAACCGGTGACGGCGTCCTTGCACCTGGACCACGAGCAGCGGATCGGTGGCGGCCGGGTCCGCGTCGCCCAGCCAGCGGCCGGTGAGCCGCAGGTCCACTCCGTCGCGGTCGCTGCGCGTGCAGTCCACGCGGTCGATGGCAACGGGCGTGTCGGCGAAGGCGGAGTCAGTCATTCCGAGGCGGGCTGCCCGCGAATCCATCCGGGCGTCCTCGCGTGCGTCCTTTCGTCGGGCACACGAGAAGTCCCTCCCAAAGGCTCCGCAAACTTACGCTTTATTGATGTGAGGCCGCTTGCCGGCCCGCGGCGGCCACGCCGGCCAGCACCAGGGCGCCCACGCCCGCGACGACGAGCTTGCCCTTCACCCCGCCTGTGCGACGGCGCATGTACCACTTGGTGCCCTGCCAGACGGCAAAGCCGAGAGCTTTGTATCCCATGTTGATTCGATGCTACCTCAGGGGCGGTCGGCGCAACCAAAGCCTTGGGGGAGGCGCTCTCGGCGGGGCGGCGAGATCTTGAACGTACAGAGCACACACCACCGATTTGAGGACCGTGTGTCGTCGATCGGGACCTATGTTGAACGCTCAGAGCACACGCCTGTGAAATCCGAGGCGTGTGTCATGAGCGTTCAAACCTGCGATCGCGGAGCCCCTCCCTCCCCAGCCGCAGTAGACCTTTCGGAGTGCCGCTACGGCGGGCCACGCCGCTTGGCCGCTGCGATGCCGCTGCGCCGGCCGACCGCTGCGCAGGTCAGCCCGACGACGGCAGGTCCTGCGCCACGTGGCGCATCGCCTGCACCGCCGGCGCCAGGTCATCCACCACGGAGGTCCGCGTGATCAGCCCGGTGAGCTCCAGCACGCGCCGCGGCGGCGACCCCGGCGGGCAGACCACGATCAACTGCTGCGAGCGCTGGCGCAGCCGCGCCGCCAGGTCGTGGAGCAGGGAGATGCCGGTCGAGTCCATGTAGGCGACGTGACGCAGGTCGACCACGAGGCCCGGGGCGACGTTGGGCAGGCTCATGAGCCGGCGGCCGATGTCGTCGACGTTGGAAATGTCGACCTCGCCGCTGATCGCGGCCACGGGTACGCCGTCGTGGTCCTGGATGTCGACCTGGGCCAGGTCCGCGCTTGCGCCCACCGCCTCGGCACCGGTGAAGGCCGACGGCTCGCTCCGCGCCGATGGCTCGCTGCCGGACGGGCCCGCCATCAATCCCCCTCCCGCTCGGTCGCCGCAGGGCTGCCGAAGTTGCGGCGCATGGTCACCGTGGTGCCCTCCGAGCGGCGGTCCACCCGGACGTCGTCACACAGCTCGCGCATCAGCGCGATGCCCCGCCCGCCATGCCGGCCGCGCGGGGGACGCCACTGGCCGGTGTCGCGGACCTGGAGCGAGACGGCCTCGCCGTCGCGCGCCGCCGTGGCGTCGAACGTCGCATCTCCCGGACCATAGGCGTGGCGGATCACGTTGGTGCAGGCCTCTGACCACGCGACCTCCAGATCGCAACGGGCGACGGCGTCAAGCTCGGGCACGTTCTCGTTGAGCCACACGCGCAGACGGTGGCGCACCAGCGGCACCGACGTCGCCTTCGCGGGCAGAGTCAGCTGTAACGCGCCCAGCGGCGGGCCCAGCACCCGGACCGCCAGCACGGCGATGTCGTCGTGGCTGGCCTGCTCTGACACCGTGCGTTCCAGCACGTAGTCGCACAGTTCCTCGACATCGCTGGGCGCGGTGCTGAAGGCCTCGCGCAGGCGGTCAAAGCCGGTGTTGATCGACTCGCGGCGACGCTCGACCAGGCCGTCGGTGAACAGCAGCAGCGTGTCCCCGGCGTTGACGGCGTATTCGGCCTCGCCGGCCTTGACGCGGTCGTCAATGCCCAGCGGCAGCGTGCCGCCGGTCTCCAGGAAGCGGATCTCGCCCGAGGCGGAGCGGAGCGCCGGCGGCGGATGCCCCGCTCGCGAGATCGACACCGTGCCCTTGGCGGCGTCGATGATCAAGAACAGGACAGTGGCGATCATCCCGGGGCCGAAGGTCGCGTGCACCACCCGGTCGAGCTGCTGCAGAGCCGCCCCGGGGCCGTGGCCCTCGACGGCGAACGCGCGCAGGGCGTTGCGCAGCTCGCTCATGGTCGTCGCGGCGCGGACGCCGTGGCCGACGACGTCGCCGATCATCACCGCGGTGCGGTCGCGGTCGAGCTCGAGCGCGTCGTACCAATCGCCGCCGATCTGGGGGGCGAGGCCGCTCGGCAGGTAGCGCGCCGCGAGCTCCAGGCGCGGGTGGTGCGGGAGGCGGTCGGGGAGCAGGCTGCGCTGGAGGGTCTCGACCAGCTGGCGCCCGTGAGCGAACCGCTGGACGTGGTCGATGGCGATGGCCATCCGGTCGGCGGCCAGGCTGAGCAGCTCGAGGTCTCCGGCGTCGAAGCGGTCCTCGGCGGTCGCGCCCAACACGATCAGCCCCAGCAGCTCGTCAGAGGTCACCAGCGGCACCACCATCAGGCTGGCGATCGCCTTGGGGTCCTCGTCGCCCGCCGCCGGGGCAGCGACCTCGAGGGGCGGGACCTGCTCCCCCACCAGCAGCGCCGCCTCGCGCGCGATGGCGAGCCGCCCGAACGTGCCGTCGCCGAGCGTCACCCGGCTCTCGGGTGTCACCGGGAGCAGACCGCGCGCGGCGTGCACACCGAGGCCCGGCGCGTTCTCATCGCGCAACAGCAGGCAGGCGGAGTCGGCCTGGAACAGCGTCGCGGCCCGCTCGACGACCTCGGCGGTGAGCCCGCCCATCTCCAGGTGCGCGAGCGCCGCGTCAGACAGGATCTGGAGCGTGCGGACGGTGCGCGCCACCGCCTCGGCCTCGGCGCGGGCGCGCGACTGGCGCACGCGCTCGCCGCGCTCACGGCTGAGCTCCACGAACACCGACACCTTGGCGCGCAGGATCTCGGGCTCGAACGGCTTGATGACGTAGTCCACCGCGCCCGACGCGTAGGCCAGGGCGATCTCCTCCACCTCGGACACCTGGGCGGTCAGGAAGATGATGGGGATGTGCCGCGTCCGCGGCCGCGCGCGGATGATGCGCGCGGTCTGCAGGCCGTCGAGCCCGGCCATGCGGACGTCGAGCAGGATGACGGCGATGTCCTCGCGCAGCAGCGCGCGCAGCGCCTGCTCTCCGGACTCGGCGGTGACCAGGCGCTCCCCCAGGGGCTCCAGCACGGCGTTGAGCGCCGCCAGGTTCTCCTTGTGGTCATCGACCAGCAGGATCCCCACCGGGCGCTCCTCCACCGGTGGGGCCGCGGCTGCGGCCGCAGCGAAGACCGGCTGCTGATCGGGGTCGGTGGCCGCCTGCACTGGCGAATCTAGACTGGGGTCGGTGCTCACGCGCTCCACTCGCGGGCGCGCCGTGACGATTTCATCTCAGACACAGAGCCATCCGTTGACGAGGGAGATCAGCTTGTCTGGGTCGACGGGCTTGGTGATGTAGTCCGAGGCGCCGGCGGCGATGCTCTTCGCCCGGTCGCCCTGCATCGCCTTGGCGGTCACGGCAATGATCGGGAGCGTGCGCAGCGCCGGCATGGCGCGCGCCGCCTGGATGGTCTCATATCCGTCCATCTGGGGCATCATGATGTCCATCAGGACCAGGTCGATGCGCGCGTCGGTGGAGAGGATCTCCAGCGCCTCGTGACCGGTCTCGGAGAACACGACGTCCAGGCCGCGATCCTCCAGCAGGCTGGCCAGCGCGAACAGGTTGCGCACGTCGTCGTCGACCAGCAGGATCCGGCCCTGCATCCGCGCCGCCGACGCGTCGCCACCGGTCTGCGCCGCGTCGTCGGGCCCCGCCACCGCCGGCCCTGAGGAGGGATGCAGGATGAGCGCCGCCTCGGCGGCCAGCGCCTCGTCGGAGTCGGCCACGCGGGGCAGCAGCGCCGGCTCGTAGCGGCGCAGGCGCGCGCGGTCGCGGTCGGTCACCCGCCGGTCCAGGCGCAGGATGACCGGCATCCGCTTGATCTGTTCACGGCCGCGCAGCTCGTCGAGCAGCGCGAACACGGAGGTCTTGGACAGCCGCGAGCCGATGACCAGGCAATCGGGGAGCGACGCATC
Organism: Solirubrobacteraceae bacterium; assembly: GCA_036491155.1. Taxonomy (GTDB): domain Bacteria; phylum Actinomycetota; class Thermoleophilia; order Solirubrobacterales; family Solirubrobacteraceae; genus Palsa-465. The sequence goes on from DASXCN010000275.1 coordinate 4,691, forward strand.
GATGACCGCCAGCGCCTCCTCGGTCTCCTGGGTGCTGGTGAGCTCCACCCCGTGGTCGCGGCCGACCAGGCCGCGGATGGCGTGCAGGGCCAGGCCGCCACGGTCGAGCACCAGCAGCCGCCGAGTCGGCGTCGTCGGCCGGGGCGGGCGGCGCGTGGCCCCCTCGCCGGCCTCCCCGGCGAGCGCGGCATCGCTGCGCGCCGGCGCCGGGACCGGCACTGACGACAGGCCGTTGATCGTCGTCCCCGCGGGCAGCGAGGACTCCGGGGAGACGACTGTCGCGTCGGGTGCGGCGCCCAGGAGCAGCCGCAGGGTGAACGCGCTGCCCCGGTCCACGGTGCTCTGCACGCTGATCTCGCCGCCCAGCGCTCGGGCCAGCTCGCGGCTGATCGAGAGTCCCAGCCCGGTGCCGCCGTAGGTGCGGCTGGTGGTGCCGTCAGCCTGCTGGAACGCCTCGAAGATGACCGCCAGCTTGTCCTCGGCGATGCCGATGCCGGTGTCGATGACGCTGAAGCTGACCACGTCCTCGGCGGCGCGCTCGATGCGCAGAGTCACCCCGCCGTCGGCGGTGAACTTGAAGGCGTTGGAGAGCAGGTTGCGCAGGATCTGCTGGAGGCGCTGCTCGTCGGTGACGATCGCCGCCGGCACGTCGTCATCGAGCACCACGTGGAGGGTGAGGCCCTTGTCGGCCGCGACCGGCTCGAAGGTGCGCTGCACGTAGGAGCAGATCCCTGCCACCGGGATGGCGTCGAAGAGCAGGTCCATCTTGCCCGCCTCGATCTTGGACAGGTCGAGGATGTCGTTGATCAGCTCCAGCAGGTCCGATCCCGCGGCGCGGATGGTGCGCGCGAAGTCCAGCTGCTTCTCGGTGAGGTTGCCCGCCTCGTTGTCGAGCAGCAGCTTGGAGAGGATGAGCAGGCTGTTGAGCGGCGTGCGCAGCTCGTGGCTCATGTTGGCCAGGAACTCGGACTTGTAGCGGCTCGACAACGCCAGCTGGGAGGCCTTCTCCTCCAGGCCCAGGCGCGCCAGCTCGATCTCGCGGTTCTTGCCCTCGATGTCGAGGTTGCGCTCCTCAAGCAGCTGGGCCTGCTGCTCGAGCTCGGCGTTGAGCGACTGGGACTGCTGCAGCAGCTCCTCCGTGCGCATGTTGGCGATGATCGTGTTGAGGACCACCCCGAGCGTCTCCATCAGCTGCTCGAGGAAGGTGCGGTGGATCGCCGACGGCCGGCGCAGCCAGGCCAGCTCGATGACGCCCAGCACCTGGTCCTCGAAGAGGATCGGCATGATGATGATGCTGGCCGGGACCGAGCGGCCCAGCCCCGAGCTGACGCGGATGTAGTCGTCGGGCGGCTCGTTGATCTCGATCGTCCGGCGCTCCAACGCCGCCTGACCGATCAACGACTCGCCCAACATGAAACGGTCGGGCACCTCGCTGCGCCGGGTGTAGCCGTAGCTGGCGATGAGGCGCAGCTCGCGCGGCTGACCGTCGTCGCCGGACTCGGTGAGGAAGAACGCCCCGTGCTGGGCGGTCACCGACGGCGTCAGCTCGGACATGATCAGCTGCGTCACCGTGGCCAGCACGCGCTGGCCCTGCATGAGGCCCGAGACGCGCGCCAGGTTGGTCTTCAGCCAGTCCTGCTCCTGGTTGCGCTGGGTGGTGTCGCGCAGGTTGGCGATCATCTGGTTGATGTTGTCCTTGAGCTCGGCCACCTCGCCCTGCGCGCCGACGGTGATCGACCGGGTGAGGTCGCCCTGGGTCACCGCGGTGGACACCTCGGCGATGGCGCGCACCTGAGTGGTCAGGTTGCCGGCGAGCTGGTTGACGTTCTCGGTCAGGCGCCGCCAGGTTCCCGAGACGTCCTCCACCTCGGCCTGACCGCCGAGCTTGCCCTCGGTCCCCACTTCGCGCGCCACACGGGTCACCTCGTCGGCGAACGAGGACAGCTGATCGACCATCGTGTTGATGGTGTTCTTCAGCTCCAGGATCTCGCCCTTGGCGTCGGCGGTGATCTTCTGCGACAGGTCACCCTGCGCCACCGCCGTGGTCACCTGCGCGATGTTGCGCACCTGATCGGTCAGGTTGGCCGCCATCAGGTTCACGTTCTCGGTCAGCCCGCGCCACGTGCCGGAGACTCCCTGGACCTCGGCCTGGCCGCCGAGCTTGCCCTCGGTACCCACCTCGCGCGCCACGCGCGTCACCTCGGCGGCGAACGAGCGCAGCTGCTCCACCATCGTGTTGATGGTGTCGGCCAGCGCCGCCACCTCGCCCTTGGCCTCGACGGTGATCTTCTTGGACAGGTCACCCTGGGCCACCGCGGTGGTGACCTGGGCGATGTTGCGCACCTGGGTGGTGAGGTTGGCCGCCATCAGGTTCACGTTCTCGGTCAGGCCGCGCCAGGTACCCGACACGCCCCCCACCTCGGCCTGCCCACCCAGCACACCCTCGGTACCCACCTCGCGGGCCACGCGCGTCACCTCGGCGGCGAACGAGCGCAGCTGATCGACCATCGTGTTGATGGTGTTCTTGAGCTCCAGGATCTCGCCCTTGGCGTCGGCGGTGATCTTCTGCGTCAGGTCGCCCTGCGCCACCGCCGTGGTCACCTGGGCGATGTTGCGCACCTGGTCGGTGAGGTTGTTGCCCATGCCGTTCACCGACTCGGTGAGACCGCGCCACGTGCCGGAGACTCCCTGCACCTCGGCCTGGCCGCCGAGCTTGCCCTCGGTACCCACCTCGCGGGCGACGCGGGTCACCTCGTCGGCGAACGAGGACAGCTGGTCCACCATCGTGTTGATGGTGTTCTTCAGCTCCAGGATCTCGCCCTTGACGTCCACCGTGATCTTCTGCGTCAGGTCACCCTGCGCCACCGCCGTAGTGACCTGAGCGATGTTGCGCACCTGGTTGGTCAGGTTGTTGGCCATACCGTTCACCGACTCGGTGAGGTCCTTCCAGGTACCGGCCACACCGGGCACCTCGGCCTGGCCGCCGAGCTTGCCCTCGGTGCCGACCTCGCGGGCCACGCTGGTCACCTGCTCGGCGAAGACACGCAGAGTGTCGGTCATCGAGTTGATCGTGTCGGCCAGCGCCGCCACCTCGCCCTTGGCCTCGACGGTGATCTTCTGCGTCAGATCGCCCTGCGCCACCGCCGTGGTCACCTGAGCGATGTTGCGCACCTGGTTGGTCAGGTTGTTGGCCATGAAGTTCACCGACTCGGTCAGGTCCTTCCACGTGCCCGCCACCCCCGGCACCTCGGCCTGGCCGCCCAGCACGCCCTCGGTGCCGACCTCGCGGGCCACGCTGGTCACCTGCTCGGCGAAGACACGCAGGGTGTCGGTCATCGAGTTGATCGTGTCGGCCAGCGCCGCCACCTCGCCCTTGGCCTCGACGGTGATGTTCTGCGAGAGGTCGCCCTGGGCCACCGCCGTGGTCACCTGAGCGATGTTGCGCACCTGGTCGGTGAGGTTGTTGGCCATGAAGTTCACCGATTCGGTCAGGTCCTTCCACGTGCCCGCCACTCCGGGCACGTCGGCCTGGCCGCCCAGCACGCCCTCGGTGCCGACCTCGCGCGCGACGCGCGTCACCTCGTCGGCGAACGAGGACAGCTGGTCCACCATCGTGTTGATGGTGTTCTTCAGCTCCAGGATCTCGCCCTTGACGTCCACCGTGATCTTCTGGGTCAGGTCACCCTGCGCCACCGCCGTGGTCACCTGCGCGATGTTGCGCACCTGTGCGGTGAGGTTGTTGGCCATGGCGTTGACGGACTCGGTGAGGTCCTTCCACGTGCCCGACACGCCCTGGACCTCGGCCTCTCCGCCGAGCTTGCCCTCGGTACCCACCTCGCGCGCGACGCGCGTCACCTCATCGGCGAAGGCCGAGAGCTGATCGACCATCGTGTTGACGGTGGTGCCGATGTTGAGGAACTCGCCCTTGACCGGCTGCCCGCCGATCTTCAGGGCCATCTTCTGCGACAGGTCGCCGTCGGCGACGGCGCCGATGACGCGCGCGACCTCGGTGG
>DASXCN010000276.1:0-1989 GCA_036491155.1 Solirubrobacteraceae bacterium
CGTGGTGCTGGAGAACTGGCGCCCGGGGGTCGCGGCTCGCCTCGGGGTGTCCTATGAGGACTGCCGCAAGGTCCGCGAGGACATCGTGTACTGCTCGATATCGGGGTGGGGCCAAACCGGGCCCGACGCCCAGCGCGCCGCGTTCGCCCCGAACGTGCATGCCGCCTCCGGGGTCGACATGGCCAACCTGCTTTACCAGCCTCCGGGCAGCGCCCCGCCGGTCACCGGCGTGTTCACCGCCGATGTGGTCGGCGGGACCATGGCTTTCGGCGCGGTGCTGGCCGCGCTGCGCCGCCGGGACCAGGCCGGTGCGGGAGCGAACGTCGACGTCTCGCTGGTCGAATCGATGCTTTCCATGCCGATGTACGAGCTGCAGGCCGAGCTGGCCGGGATCACCGAACTGCGGACGAGCCATCGCCCGGTCCCGACCTCGGACGGATTCATCATCTTGACGATCGTCAGCGACCAGAACTGGCGAGCGGTGGCTCGTGCCATCGGGCAGCCCGAGCTGGCGACGGACCCGCGTTACGCTGACGTCCGCGCCCGCACCGGGACCTGGGATGAGATCTACGAGCTGATCTGCGCCTGGGCGAGCACGCGCACCGCTGAGGACGCCGAGGCGCTGATGCTGGAGTGCGGCGTCCCGGTGGCGCGGTACCGGACCCTGGCGTCGCTGCTGGCCGACGAGCAGCTGCGCGAAAGGGAAGTATTCCGGCCCGCCGTTGACGCCGGGGGCGAGTTCACCATCCCCGCGACTCCGTTCCGGCTCGACGGTCAGGTCACGCCGGCCCCGGGAACCCGGGTTCCGGCCCTCGGCGAGGACAGCGGCGAGGTATTTACGAGGCTGCGCCAGGCCTGATGGCCGTGGGTGCTCGATGCTGATGGGAGTGGTACCGGATGCCGGGTTGGAACGTGGCGGACGTGCTGGAGGTAGTCGCCGAACAGGTACCGCATTCCGCGGCGGCAATTCAGGGTGACCGGATACTGACCTGGGCGGAGATGGACGCGCACGCCAATGCCATCGCCAACTTCCTGATCGAAGCGGGCCTGCCGCGCCAGGCCAACGTGGCTCAGTACCTGCGCAACTCACCCGAGTACATCGAGTCGATGTACGCCTGCCTTAAGGGTGCGTTCGTGCCGGTCAACACGAACTACCGGTACGGCGCCGACGAGCTCGTGTACCTGTGGGACAACGCTGACATCGCCGCCGTGATCTTCGGCGGCGAGTTCGGCCCCAAGATCGAGATCCTGCGGGCCAGAGTCCCCCAGGTGAAAACGTGGCTGTGGATCGACGACGGGACCGGCCCATGCCCGGAGTGGGCCGTCGACTACGGCGCGCTGGCCCGGGATCCGCTCCGGCAGCACCGGCCCGATGCCGCGCGAGACGGTGACGATCTGCTGCTTCTCTACACGGGCGGCACCACCGGCATGCCCAAGGGCGTGATGTGGCGCCAGGACGACTTGTTCGTGCTGCTGGGGAACGCGGGTCGCGGGGGCTACGGCGCTGAGCAGGATCTGGCCTACGCCCGCGAGCGGGTAGCCGATCCCGGACGGCGCCTGTTGCCGGCTGCGCCGCTGATGCACGGGGCCGGCTTTTTCAGCTGCGTGCCCATCCTGGCCCGCGGGGGCGCGATCGTGCTGCTCGAGAAGCACCCGTTCGACCCGATCGAGTTCCTCGACACCGTCGAGCGGCACGAGGTCTTCTCGGTCAGCTGGGTCGGTGATGCGTTCGCCAAGCCGGTCGTAGCCGCGCTGGAGCAGTTCCCCGGCCGGTGGACGTTGCCGAGCCTGCGGACGATCACCTCAGGTGGCGTGGTGTTCAGCGCGGAGACCAAGCGCCGCCTCCTCGATGCCGTCCCGGATGTGCTGATCAACGACGTATTCGGGGCCTCGGAGGCGATCACGGTCGGGTCGTCGGTAGCGACCAAGGACCACGTTCCGGCCTCGACCGGATCGTTCGCGCCCCGGGCCGACATGCGAGTCGTCGAT
>DASXCN010000277.1:0-1613 GCA_036491155.1 Solirubrobacteraceae bacterium
GCGGTGCCGCGGCGATCCGCAAGAGGTGATTGTGGGAGATAACCGTCACCACGTGATGGTGATCTCCCGAGACCCCGGCACGGACCGGGGTTGTGGCCGATAGTGAAGCTATTTCCTTCAAGATCGGCCACGACCCGAACCGGCGTGGCACCCCATCCCCTGCCCTCCTCAGCGCAGTTGACGTTCGCTCTCCGGCGCCGCTTGCGGCGGCTTCTAGGTCTCGATCGGCTCCAGCATCCGGTGCGGCGCGCGCAGCACCTGTGACACCGGGTCATCGCGCTTGGGCTGGTAGCCGCGCCGGCGCTCGCTGATCAGATCCTCGGGGCCGGGGGCGACGCCGCACACCTCGCAGCGCCCGCTCTCGCTCAGTCGGGTCCCGCACTGGGCGTGGCGGAGCACCCGGCTGTTGGCCCGCCGGTGCTTGCCGCCCCACACCAGCAGCGAATGGATCACCGGCCACAGCTCCCGCCCGCTGTCGGTGAGCTCATAGAGGTGGCGCCCGGCATGTGCCGGGTCGGGGACCCGGGCGAGGATGCCGTCCTCGACCAGCCCGTTGAGCCGATCTGACAGCACGGCCTTGGGGATGTCCAGGTGCGCCTGGAAGTCGTTGAAGCGCCGCACCCCGTAGAAGGCATCGCGCACGATGAGCAGCGTCCAGCGCTCGCCCACCGCCTCCAGCGCCCCGGCGATCGAGCAGTCTTGTCGTTCGTAGGTCTTGCCAAGCATTACGAGGATGATCCTAGCAGCGCGGGTCTGATCATCGAACTCGATCTATGCTAGCGTCGGTTCGGTCATTGAACTATGACGAGGAAAAGTGCCACGGTGAGCGCGGCCCGGATCCAGATCAGAGGCAATGCAATCGGCGGCGCGGCGCGCACGGAATGGCTGCGGGCCGGCGCGGCGCTGTTCGGCGCGGCCTGGGGGTCCAACCAGTTCACGCCGATGCTGCTGGTCTATCACGGGCAACTGGGCCTCTCGACGGGCACGCTGGAGGCGCTCTTCGGCGTCTACGCCCTCGGGCTCATCCCGGGCCTACTGGTCGCCGGACCTGTGTCCGACGCACGCGGGCGTCGCCCCGTGATCGTCGCGTCGGCGGTCTTCTCGCTGGCCGGCACACTGGCCCTCGTTGTCGCCGGCCACAGCGTGGCCCCCCTCTTCGTGGGGCGGTTTCTCACGGGCGTGGGCAGCGGCGCTGCCTTCGGCGCCGGCACCGCCTGGCTGCGCGAGCTCTCGCGTCCGCCCTTCGGCGACGCCACGGACCACGGCGCCGCCCGCCGCGGCGCCGTCGCGATGACCTTCGGCTTTGCCGCCGGCCCGCTCGTCTCGGGTCTGCTGGCCCAGTGGGCGGGCGACCCGCGGGTCGTCCCCTACCTCCCGCACCTTTTGCTGATGCTCGCGGTGCTGGCCGTCGTTCCGGGCGCCCCGGAGACCGTGGTCCGGGGCGGTGCCGGCGCCACCGGCCGGGCGCTGCCGAGCCTGCGCCAGCCGCGCTTTTACCGGGTGGTCGCGCCCATGGCGCCGTGGGTGTTCGCCGCTCCCGCGGTCGCGTTCGCGCTGCTGCCGACCGTCGTCGGCGCGGCGAACGCCACCGATGGCATCGCGCTGACCGCGGC
>DASXCN010000278.1:0-25632 GCA_036491155.1 Solirubrobacteraceae bacterium
CTCATCCAGGCGCGGTCCAAGCAGGAGGCGGTCGAGTGGGCTTCGCGCTGCCCGGCCAACGACGGGGACCTCATCGAGGTCCGCCAGGTGTACGAGGAGTCCGACTTCGTCGACGCCGCCTGAGCCGTGACGCGGCCCGCCGCCGGTCTGCCCGCCTGAGCCGCGATGGGAGCTCGCGTCCCCGACCGCGCCGGCGCCCCCGCCGCCATCGACGCAGTGTGGCGGATCGAGTCGGCGCGCGTCGTCGGCGGCCTGGCCCGCATCGTGCATGACGTGGGCTGGGCCGAGGACCTGGCGCAGGACGCGTTGGTGGCGGCGCTCGAACAGTGGCCCCAGTCAGGCATCCCGGACAACCCGGGGGCCTGGCTGATGGCCACGGCCAGGCACCGGGCCATCGACCAGCTGCGCCGCCAGAGCATGGCCGAGCGTCGCCACGACGAGCTCGGGCGGCGGGAAGAGCGCGAGCACGCCACCGGCGAGCTGGACCTGGCCGCGGCGGCCGACGACGACATCGGCGACGACATGCTCAGTCTGCTCTTCGCGACCTGCCACCCGATGCTCTCAGACCAGGCGCGGGCGGCGCTGACCCTCCGCTTGTTCGGCGGTCTCAGCACGCCCGAGATCGCCCGCGCCTTCCTCGTCTCTGAGGCGACCGTCGCCCAGCGGGTGGTGCGGGCCAAGCGCACGTTGGCCGAGGCCCGGGTTCCGCTGGATGTGCCGACCGGGACCGAGCTCGGTCCCCGCCTGGCCTCCGTGCTCGAGGTCATCTACCTGATCTTCAACGAGGGATACTCGGCGACCGCCGGCGAGGACTGGATGCGCCCGGCCCTCTGCGAGGATGCCCTGCGGGTGGGGCGGATCCTGGCCGCGCTGATGCCTACCGAGGCCGAGATCCACGGCCTGGTGGCGCTCATGGAGATCCAGGCGTCGCGCTCACGGGCGCGGATCGGGCCCGGCGGCGAGCCGGTCCTCCTGCTCGACCAGGACCGCGCCCGCTGGGACCGCGTGCTCATCGGGCGCGGACTTCAGGCGCTGGCCCGCGCCGAGCGGCTGGGCGGAGCGCTGGGCCCCTACGCCCTGCAGGCGGCCATCGCCGCCTGCCACGCGCGGGCAGCGACGGCTGACCAGACCGATTGGGGGCGGATCGTCGCGCTGTATGACGCGCTGGCCCAGTTGACCCCCTCGCCGGTGGTGGAGCTCAATCGGGCGGTGGCCGTGTCGATGGCGTACGGGCCCGAGGCGGGCCTGGAGCTCGTCGACGCGCTCATCGCAGACGACGCACTGGGCGACTATCACCTGCTGCCCAGCGTGCGGGCCGACCTGCTGGCGCGGCTGGGCCGCGCCGACGAGGCGCGGGCCGAGCTCCAGCGCGCCGCCGAGCTCACTCAGAACGAATCCGAGCGGCGGCTGCTCAGCCGGCGCGAGGCCGAGCTCTAGGCACCGGCGCCGTCCCTATCCGCCGAGAGGCACCGGCGGCGTGAACAGTGCCGCGAAGTCCGCGGCCGCCTCCGCGTCACCCTCGACGCGCAGCGCCCCGTCGGCGATCGCGCGCTCGATCGGGTGGCCGTGCCACACGACGGCGGCCAGGGTGGCCGTGTCGGTGGCGAGCGACGCGGCCGGCGTGACGCCCGCCGGAGCGCGGCCCCGTGCGATCTCCAGGCGGCCGGCGGCGACCTCGAGCGTGAACACCTGATCGGCGAGAGCGAGCTGGTAGGTCGCGTCCACCCACCCGGCCGCCTCGGCGTCGAAGGTGGTCTGAAGTGCCACCACCGCGGCGTCGATCCCCAGCGCCGGTGCGCCGTCGGGCATCGGGGCGCGGCTGCCCCACCGTCCGAGCGCGACGAGGGCAGGCGCCAGCTCTGCCCCCCACTGGGTCAGCTCGTAGACCTTGGACGCCGCGGGCGGTGGAAGCGTGCCGCGCCGGACGACGCCCGCCTCCTCGAGCTCGCGCAGGCGCGCGGCCAGCATGTCAGGCCCGACGCGCGGCAGGCCCGCGCGCAGGTCCGTGAAGCGCTTGGGACCGAGCACCAACTCTCGCACCACCAGCAGGGCCCAGCGCTCCCCGACGATGTCCAGGGCGCGGGCGATTCCGCACGAGTCTCCGTATGTTCGCTTCCCGTTACTCATGGTTGGATTTCCCAACTAGATGGTATCGTATCCCAACTTCAGAGACTGAACACGACGAATGGAGGCACGATGGACGTCGTCTCGGACACGCAATGGGCAGAGGCGCTGCAGGAGCTCCGACTGGAGGAGAAGCGAGCCACCCACGCCACCACCGCGCTCGCGGCCAAGCGGCGGCGCCTGCCGGCGGTGGCCCTCGACAAGACCTACCGCTTCCACGGCCCCGGCGGCGAGGTGAGCCTGCGTGACATGTTCGAAGGGCGGCGCCAGCTCATCCTCTACCACTTCATGTTCGCGCCGAGCGTCGAGGGATGGCCGGAGGCGGGCTGCCCCGGCTGCTCGATGTTCGCCGACCAGATCGGTCACCCCGCCCACTTCCACGCCCGTGACACCACGCTGGCCTTCGTGTCGCTGGCGCCACTCGAGCAACTGGAGGCCTACCGCCGTCGCATGGGCTGGACGATCCCGTGGTACTCGTCGGCGGCCAGCGATTTCAACCGCGACCTCGGGTTGACACGCGACGACGGCGGCGAGGACTTCGGGCTCAGCGTGTTCGTTGCCGAGGGCGACCGCGTGCTGCGCACCTACTTCACCAACGGGCGCGGGGTCGAGGCGCTGGGGAGCGTGTGGACGTTCCTGGACCTCACCCCTCTTGGGCGCCAGGAGCACTGGGAGGACTCGCCTCCGGGCACCCCGCAGGGCGAGCCCTTTACCTGGTGGCGCCGCCACGACGAATACGAGCAGGAGCTGAACTGATGAGCCGACGTGACGACTATCCCACCGGCGTGCCGTGCTTCGTGGACACCCTGACCGCCGACGTGCACGCCGCCAAGGACTTCTACGGCGCCATCTTCGGCTGGGAGTTCGCCGGGCCGGGGCCGATGCCCGGAGACCCGGCCGGCGAGTACTTCGTCGCGCGCGTCGAGGGCGACGACGTGGCCGGAGTGGGCACCCTCCCCGCGCCGCGGGCGGGCGGCGGCGAGAGCGGCGACGGGATGCCGCCCGCCTGGACCACCCACGTCTCGGTCGAGAGCGCCGACGCGGCCGCGGCACAGGCCGAGTCCGCCGGTGGCGCCGTGCTGGTGGAGCCCTTCGACGTACCGCCGGCCGGCCGCATGGCCGTCATCGCCGATCCCGCCGGAGCGGTGCTCTGCGTCTGGCAGGGCGGTGAACGGGTCGGTGCGGGGCGCGTCAACGAGGCCTCGGCCTGGGCCATGAGCCTGCTCAGTACGCCGGACCCCACCACCGCCGCGGCGTTCTACCGGGAGCTGTTCGGCTGGGAGGCCGAGGAGTTCGCCCCGTCGACGTGGCTGTTCCGCCGGCCCGGCTATGTCGGCGGTGAACCCGCCCAGCCCGTTCCGCGCGACGTGGTGGCCGCCATGACCACCGCCGACCCCGACGCCGGCATGGCCCCGGCCTGGAGCGTCGACTTCTGGATCGCCGACGCCGCCGCGGCGGCCACCGCGGCGACCGAGCTGGGCGGCCGGGTGATCGCCGCGCCGTTCCAGGAGGCCGGCTTTCGCCGTGCCATCCTGGCCGCTCCCGATGGGGCGACGTTCTCGGTGAGCCAGCTGCTGGCGCAGTGAGAGCGGGCGTGTCGGGCGCGCACCGCGGTGGGTGAGCACGACGTGCGGCGTGTCGGCGCCGTCACCGGTGCAGGGCGCGCGCGTCCGACAGCCGCCAGCACAGCGCGGCGATCGCCGCCGACACCACGATCACCGACGGCCACGCCCCGATCACCAGCCCTAGCAGGTGCGAGAAGGCAAACGCGGCGAGCCCGGCCACGGTGAGCTGGACGGTCACGCGGGTGCCGTCCCGGCGCAGCCACACCGCGATGCAGGCCAGCCCGCAGACGGCCAGGACGACGCCTCCGAGGGGACGCGACCCGGTCGCCACGGCGACGCCGAAACCCGCCAGGAGGCCGCCGGCGGCGATGAGCCCGGTGGGGACGTGGTCCAGCCGTTCGGAGAGCCGCGGCGCGGTGAACTCATCGGTGGCCATTGCGCGATGATCCCAGAGCCGCCCCGCCGGGGTGGCCGTCAGAGCTTCCGCCGCCGGCCGGCGGGTAGCGTGTGTCCTCACCGCGAGCGTCCACAGGAGAGCACATGGGTTTTGACCAGTACCACGAGCCGCCGGAGGAGCTACCGGCCGCGACGCGTACCTTCGCCCGGCTATGCGCGTCGCTGACCGAGGAGGCCGAGGCCATCGGCTGGTATGAGCAGCGACTGGCGGTGGAGAGGGACCCCGAGGCGGCCGCCGTCATGCGCGACGCCGTCGGTGAGGAGTACAAGCACTTCAGCATGGATCTCGAGGCCCTGCTGCGTCGCACGCCCGTCTGGCGCGAGATCGCGCAGGGGATTCTGTTCAAGGCGGGCGACATCGTCGAGCACGGCGAGACCGCCGAGGCCGAGGCCACCGGTGATGACGAGCCCTCCGGGGGCGACGGCTCTGGATCTCTGGGGCTCGGGAGTCTGAGAGGAGCCCTGCGATGAGTAACAACCTTCTGCGCGAGCACGCGCCGATCAGCGACGCCAACTGGCAGCTGCTCGACGATGAGGCGCGCGACCGGCTGAGCGTTCTCCTGGCCGCCCGAAAGCTCGTGGACTTTTCGGGCCCGCACGGCTGGGAGTACTCCGCCACCAACCTCGGCCGCGTCGCCAAGGTGCCGACGGCACCATGCGAAGGCGTCGCCGGGCTCCAGCGCCGGGTGCTGCCGATGGTGGAGGTCCGCGCCGAGTTCGCCATCAGCCGGGCGGAGCTGCGCGACGACGATCGCGGCGCCGCCGACGCCGATCTGGCCACGCTGGACCGCGCCGCGCACCAGATCGCGGTGGCGGAGAACCGTGCCGTGTTCCACGGCTGGACCGAGGCCGCGATCGGCGGCATCGCGGAGCTGTCGCCGCATCAGGGCCTCCAGCTCGGCAACGAGCCCAGCAGCTACACACGGCCGGTGGCCAGCGCCGTCGAGCTGCTGCTGCGCAGCGGGATCGCCGGCCCCTACGCCCTGGCTCTGGGCAACGAGGAGTACAAGCAGGTCGTCGAGACCGCCGAGGGCGGCGGCTACCCGCTGCTCGAGCACCTGCGCAAGATCGTCGACGGCGAGCTGGTCTGGACGCCGGGCCTGGAGGGCGCGATCGTCGTCAGCATGCGCGGCGATGACTTCCTGTTCGAGTCGGGACAGGACCTCTCGATCGGCTACCTGGACTACACCGCCGACGAGGTCCGCTTCTACCTGGAGGAGAGCTTCACCTTCCACGTGGCCACGCCGGAGGCGGCCGTCCCCATCAAGGCATAGCTACTCCGGAGGCCCCAGCGCGGCGCCGTCGAGGTCGCGCCAGCTGAACTGCGGGTCATAGCCCAGTACCTCGCGCGCGTGGCTGATGTCCAGCAGCGTGTCGTGGCCCGACACGCGGTCGGCCACCGGCACGTCCGGATAGACCTCGGCCATGAGGTCGCGGCTGGGGGTGCGCATGACGGTGTCGCCGGCGGCAATGACGAAGTTGTCGGTGCCATCGACCTCGGCCTCCAGGGCGCGGTCCACGCTCTCGGCGACGTGGCTCTCGTCCACGTAGCCCCACAGGTTCCACTTGCGGGCGTGGGGATCGTCCTGCCAGCCGGCGAAGCGGGCGTAGTCGGCGCGGACCATGACGTTCGAGAAGCGCAGGCCGATGATGGGAATCCCGCTCCAGCGGTGAAAGGCGCGGGCCATCTCCTCGCCCACCACCTTGGAGAGCGCGTACGACGACTCGGGGCGCATGTGCTTCTCGTCGACGGGCGCGTACTCGGGCGGGATGTCGAACGGGAGCCCCAGCGTGGTCTCGCTGGAGGCCCACACCACCCGCTTGAGCCCGAGCCGCTGGGCGGCGGCGAACACCGAGTGGGTGCTGTTGGCGTTCACCCGCCACACCTCGCTGGCTGGAGCGTGGGCGGGCGAGGGGATCGCCGCCAGATGGACGACGGCCTCGATCCCAGGCAGCGTGTCACCGCCGCTGAGCGCCTCCAGCGCCTGGCCGAAGTCGGTGACGTCGGCACGCAGGAACGGGATCGGGTTTTCGGGGTGGTTGGACTCGGGTGAGCCCACGAGGTCGATGTTGAGGACCTGGTGGCCGCGCTCGAAGAGGTGGCGCACGACGACGCGGCCGGCCTTGCCGCTGCCGCCGGTGACTGCGATCTTGGTCATGACCGGAGGACTAGCAGACCGCGCCGGCTCCAGTCGCGCCGCGGCGTGCCTCGTTAGGCTGCGGCGCATCGCGCCAGACAGCCGCACGATCGTGTTCTTCCCCGAGGGGGCCTTCGGTCCCACCAACAATTGCGTGGGCATCGGCGACGTGTTGCGCCGCCGCGGCCATCGGGTGGTGTTCGTGATCGAGGAGTCCTTCGCCGGAACGCTCGAGGCCAAGGGATTCGAGGAGCGGCTCATGCGTCTGTCTCCCGCGCCGGAGACCCCCGAGCAACCGGGGCAGTTCTGGAAGGACTTCATTCGTGACACCGCGCCGGTGTTCCGCTCCCGCACCCAGGAGCAGCTCGCCGGGTTCATCCTGCCCACGTGGCAGGCCCTGGTCGACGGCGCGCGCTACGTGGACGGGCGCCTCACCGAGATCTTTCACGAGCTCGCGCCCGACGCGATCGTCCAGGACAACGTGTGCTCGTTCCCCGCCATCCTGGCCAGCGGCCGGCCGTGGGTACGGATCGTGTCCTGCAATCCGCTCGAGGTCACCGATCCCGACCTGCCGCCGACGTTCTCGGGCCTGGCGCTCCAGGACCGCACCGACTGGGAGGCGTTCCGCTCCGAGTACGCCACGCAGGTGGGCAGCCTGCAGGCGTCGTTCTCGGACTTCTGCGTGGAGCGCGGCGCCCCGCCGCTGCCGGCCGTGGCCATGATCCACGAGTCGCCGTGGCTGAACCTCTACCTCTATCCCCGGGAGCTGGATTACCCCCGGGGCGTGGCGCTGGGGCGCACCTGGCACAACCTACAGACGTGCGTGCGCGCCACCGACGACCCCTGGAGTCCGCCGGATGACCCTGCCGGGCGCCGCCTGATCTACCTCAGCCTCGGGTCGCTGGGCTCGGCCGACGTGGAGCTCATGCGACGGCTCGTACAGCTGCTGGCCGACACGCCCTACCGTTACATCGTCAGCCGTGGCCCGCGCCACGACGAGTACGAGCTCGCCGAGAACATGATCGGCGAGGAGTTCCTGCCCCAGACCTCGGTCCTCCCCCACGTCGACGCGGTCATCACCCACGGCGGCAACAACACCGTGACCGAGTGCATGTGGTTCGGCAAGCCGATGCTGGTCCTCCCCATCTTCTGGGACCAGCACGACAACGCGCAGCGCGTGCACGAGACCGGCTACGGGATCCGCCTGTCCACCTACGGCGCGGAGCGCGACGAGCTGACCGGCGCCGTGGAACGGCTCCTCACCGACGGGGAGCTACGCACCCGCGTGCGCGACGCGGGCGAGAGGCTGCGCCGGCAGCCCGGAACCGAGGCGGCCGCCGACCTGATCCAGCGCGTCGCGACCAGCGGCGAGCCCGTCGAGATCGCCGTCGCGGGCTGAGCCGGACGCGCCCCACCACGGGGCGGGGCCGGCCACAATTGCGATTGGAGCTCATGTTTTGTGGGGATCTGCCGATTAACGGGCGCATGAGACTCGTACGCATCGACTGGATTCAGGACGGCATGGAGCTGGCGCGGGACATCCCGTCGGCCGCCGTCGGCGCCGCCCCGCTGCTGCGCCGCGGAGTCCGCCTGTCTCAGTCGCTGGCGTCGCGCCTGTCGTCGCTCGGCATCCGCGCCCTGTGGATCGAGGACGACATGGGCGAGGGGATCATCCCCGCCATGCCGCTGCCCGACCACATCCGGGCCGCCACCGAGGAGGCCGTCGCCGCCTGCTTCGAGGCCGCTCGCGCGGTCGCCGCGGACCTCTCCGATCTTCCCTTCACCGCGCTCAAGCAGATCGAGCGGGGCGCCGACGGCCTCATCGACGCACTCGCCGACTCCCCCGAGGCGGCCCTCGCCTTCGATGACCTGGCCTCGGCCGACACCTACACCTACACCCACTCGATGCGGGTCGCCACGCTGGGCCTGCTCCTGGGCCAGCGCATCGACCGCGTCGACGGCTGGGTCGACTATCGCGGCGAGGTGCGCCACGACCGGATGGTGGAGCGCATGACCCAGCTCGCCATGGGCCTGCTGGTCCACGACATCGGCAAGCTGGCGATCCCCGAGCAGATCCTGAACAAGCCCGGCAAGCTCAGCCCCGAGGAGTGGGAGCTGATCAAGACCCACCCGGCCGCCGGCGCCTCGCTGCTCGAGTCAGACCGGATCTCGCCGCTCACCCGCGCGGTCGTGCGCGACCATCACGAGCGCTGGGACGGCAAGGGCTACGCCGCCGGCCGCGAGGGCACCGACATCCACCAATTCGCCCGGATCGCGGCGGTGGCCGACGTGTACGACGCCATCACCGCCGACCGTCCCTACCAACCTGCCAACGCGCCCCACGTCGCGGTGAAGGCGGTCCGTGAGGGCGCCGGGACCCAGTTCGATCCCCAGATCGTTGAGCACTTCCTCCGGATCGCCATGCCCTACCCGGTCGGCTACACGATCACCCTGGCTGACGGGGGCTCCGGCGCCGTGGTCGGCGTCGACCCCGAGGAGCCCGAATACCCGGTGATCCGCCACCGCGAGGGCGGCGCGTTCGTCGAGCGTGCGCTGCACATCGTCGACGGCGTGGTGCAGGACGGCGACGCCGCGGCCGCCGCCTGACCTCGGCGCTCGCGGCCTACCCGTCGAGCGCGCTCAGGAGGCCTCCGCCGCGGCCTTGATGCGCTGCGCCAGCGCGGGCGCGTCCTTGACCGCCGCGCGCGCGGCGAAGCCGACGATGAGCTTGCCGAAGCCATGGCCCTCGAAGGTGTTGTGGATCGTGACCCGGGTCTGCGCGTCGCTCAGCTTCTCCAGGTCGTAGCCGCCGTCGGGGACGGTGACGATGTTCTTGGAGCGCTCGGTCCAGCGGATCGTGGTGGGGGCCTCGACCGCCGTGAGCTCGAACGCGCGGCTGGTGGTCATGCCGGCGTCCTTCACCTTGCTCTCAAACACGGTGCCGACGCCCACCGGTCCGTCCGTGGTCTGGCGGATCTCCTGCACCCGCGGACTGAACTTGGGGTCGTTGGTCCCGTCGACCAGGAATGCGAACACCTCGTCGACGGGCCGGTCGATCAGGGCCGAACCGCTGAATCCGTGTGCCATGGAGAGCTCCTTGGTGGTGGTCTGCGCTCAGCCGGCAGCCAGCGCGTCGGTGATGGTGTCGATCGCGGCCAGCCGGGCCGCCAGCTCGTCGGTGAGGCCGTGGCGAGCGGCCAGCTCGCCCGGCGATGCGTAGGTGAGCTTGGTCTGATCTCCGTCGCGCCAGATGAGGACCTTGAGCGGCAGGTCGAGCGCCGCCTGGGGCACGGCCTCCATCACCGCAGTGCCGGCCTGCGGGTTGCCGAACAGCGCCACCTTGGTGTCGCGCAGGGTCAGCCCCACCGCCTCGGCCTCACCGCTGTGATCGATGACGTCGAAGAGCTTGACGCCCTTGGCGCTGAGCAGCTCGCGCAGGCGCGCCACCGCATCGGGCACCGACAACGTCGTCACCTTGGTGGTGAGGTGCGCGCCGGCGCGCAGCGTGGCGCCCGCGCCCGACCTCGCTCCCGGCGGTGGGTCCAGCGGTCGGTCGCGCCCACCGACGTAGACGTCGTGGATCATGCGGGGCGCGAACAGGCCGTGGCCGGCGATGCCGGGGATCTCGTCCAGCCACGCCGCGACCGCGCCCGGGTCCTCGAGCGCTCCGGTGTAGTCGGCGATGACCCCGCCCTCGGGCGTCGTCGGCGCCCCGGGCCGTACGGTCACCGCCCCGATGGCGTGCAGCGTGGACCGCAGCCCGAAGGTGTCGAGCTCCAGCGGCACCGGCGCGTGCACCGCGTCCACCAGCTTGTCCTCGGAGACGATGACCACGAACCGGTCAGCCGCGGCGGCGACGATCTTCTCGCGCAGATGAGCGCCGTGGCCGCCCTTGACCGTCCACCAGTCGGCGGCCACCTGGTCGGCGCCGTCGATGGCGATGTCGAGGCGATCGAGCGCTCCAAACGGCTCGACGGTGAGGCCGAGCCCGGTGGCGGCCGCCTCGGTCTCGGGGGACGTGGCCACGCAACGCAGCCCGGCGAGCCCGCGCGCGGCCAGGGCCGGCAGCAGTCGCGCCACCGTCCGGCCGGTGCCCAAGCCGACGCGCATCCCGGATTCGATCAGCTGCGCCGCGGCCTCCGCCGCTTCGCGCATCTGGTCGTCCTGGACCGCCATGGGCCCATCGTCTCACGACCGCTCGCGGCGCGCTGTTGCGATCAGGTCAGCGGCGCAAACACGTCCCCGATCACCTGCAGCTCGGCGATGGTCAGGTTGCCCGTCGTCGGGCTCCCGGGCGAGCTGCTGGTCATGTCGAGCTTGACCTGGGTCGTCGTCACCGGCGAGAAGGTGATCGACGACGGCTGGTCTGACCCGGCCGCGAACTGCACCTGTTGGTGGTGCACCGGCACCCACTCCAGACCGTTCCAGTAGGACACCTGCACGGTCGCCGGGAGCTGGTCGGCCGCGTCCACCGTGAAGTATGGCCGCAGCTCGCCGAACGTCTGGGCAGCTGGCCAGCCTACGCTCACCCAGTCACCGGCGTGGGCGTTGGTGACCGCGTTGAGCGTCTGGGTCGACCCCTTCTCGTAGCGATTGGACCATCCGCCCGAGGACGTGTTGCCATCGAGCATGGCCGCCGGAACCGCCGTGCTGGTCCCGAAGTCCGAGGCGTCGCCGTTGAACACCCCGCCGGAGAAGCTCGCGTCGGCGGTGGGCTGCTCGGGCCCGGAGGCCAGGGCCAGGTTCTGGCCCGTGGTCACGTTCCGGGTCACCGTGACCCGCAGCCGGGCCGGAGTCCCGATGCCGCTCACCCGCCCGTTCACCGAGAACTGGCCGGGGTGGGCGACGCGGGCCGCGGGGATCGATGGCCAGTGCACGCGCAACTCCTGGGTGACGCCGTCGGTGTAGGCCACCTTGACGACCGCCGGCGGCGTCGGCGTCATGCCGACGGGGACCAGGGCGCTGACAGTCTGGACCGAGGCCACCCCAGCGACGGTGACGACCGCCCGGGCGGGGATCCGCGTCCCGCGCACGGAGCCGCTCACGGTGTAGACACCGGGGCGCGCGCCCGTGCCGGGCCCGCGCCCGGACCAATTGACCGGGGACGTCGCAGTGGTGCCGTCCCCGTTGATGAGCTTCACGCTGGACGGCAGCGAGGCGTTCGTCCCCTGCAACGTGCGCAGGTAAGCGGGCGCGATCGCCGTCACACCCCGGATCCCGGGGTTCTGGGCGTACAGGGTCGTGGTGGCGGGCAGCAGCCCGTCGGAGGATGCCTTGATGGTGATCGGGCCAGGGTGCGTCGCGGACTCCACGATGGCCAGCACCTGGCCGTTGAAGGCGCCGTGGCGCGGCGAGGTGTAGCCCTCGGCGTCGTCCTCCTTGCCGTTGTCGGCACCGGCGAAGGTCCCCGCCCCGGTCACTGAGGTCAGCACCGAGTTGTCCGCATCAGGGACCTCGACGCCGTGGCGGTCGACCACACGCACCGTGAGATACGAGAGCGACTTGCCGTCGGCGCGCAGGACGGTCTTGTCCGGAGTGACGCTCAGGGCGTAGGGCCGCCCGGCGGTGTCCTGCTCGTCGCGGGCGACCACGTGGCCGCTCGCGTCCTTGGCCACGGCGACGAGCTTGCCGGGCCGGAAGGGCACGTTCCACACGAGTTCGAGACGCCCCGAGCTCCCGTTGGGGCTCTGATAGCTCCCCGGACAGGCTCCGCCGGTGAAGGTCTTGTCATCACCGGTGCATTGGGTCGTCTCCAGGTATCTCGCTCCAGACGGCGACGTCTTTGCGTCAAACGACTTGGCACCAAGTGACTTACCGTTGAGGAAGAGCTCGACCGATGGCTCGTTGGCGTACGCCCACACCTGCACCATCTGGCCCGGCTTGTAGTCGGTCCAGTTCATGGGGACGATGTGCACCATCGGCGATGTCGTCCACTGTGACTTGAACAGGTAGTAACCGTCCTTGGGGAACCCGGCCGTGTCGGACACACCGAAGAACGAGGTTTTGACCGGGAACGTGGTGTACGGGGTGGGCTCCCCGATGTAGTCCCATCCGGACCAGATGAACTGGCCGGCGAAGAATGGACGGTCGCGGACCTTCTGGATGTCGTACTCGTTACTCAGCGTCCAGTCCTCGAGATTGTTGTCATAGGAGGAGAGCTCCATCTTGCCCGGAGTGAAGTTCTGGCCGGTGTTGAGCAGATCGGGGTCCTGGTAGTAACCGCGGGTCGAGGTCTCCGAGGAGGATTCGGACTCGAAGAAGAACTTCGTCGGATACTGCGCGTGCAGCCCATCGATGGTCTTGGCGGTGTCGTAGTTGAGGCCCAGCCCGTCGAGGTTCTGCACCATCTGATCGGCCACCGACCCCGGCTTGGGCACGCTGCGATAGCGGTCAGAGCCGGCCACGATGGGACGGGTCGGGTCGACCGAGCGGATGTCGGAGATGAGGCGCTGCTCGATCGGGAGCGCCTGCGCCGAGGTCCAGTCGGGGATCTCGTTGCCGATGGACCACATGATCACCGCCGGCGAGTTCTTGGCTTCGTTGACCATCTCCTCAATGTCGTAGTCACTCCACTGGTTGAAGAACAGGTGATAGTCAGCCGACAGCTTGCCCGTGTCCCAGGCGTCGAAGGCCTCCACCATCATCACGATGCCCAGCCGCTGGCAGATGTCGAGCAGCTCGGGTGACGGCGGGTTGTGCGAGGTGCGGAACGCGTTGACGCCCATCGCCTTGAGGTTGCTCATCTGGCGGTACATGGCGTCGTAGTTGTCCACCGAGCCCAGGGCGCCCTCATCGTTGTGCAGGTCGACACCGTGCAGCTTCAGCGGCTGGCCGTTGAGCATCACGCCCTGTGTGGGGCTGAAGACGAGCCAGCGTACGCCGAAAGTGGCGGTGGCGGTATCCAGTTGCGCGCCAGCGCCAGCGCCCGTGACCGTGGTCTGCACCGTGTAGAGATTCGGGTTGGTGGTGGACCACAGGTGGGGGTTATCAAGCCGGATGTCCGCCGCACTGGTGGCGCCGGCGGCGGGGACGGCGACCCCGCTGGTGGTGGCGTTGGCCACCTCGTGTCCATTGGCGTCACGGATCACGTAGTGCAGATCCACCGTGCTCGCCTGGCCGCTGTCGTTGGACAGCTGCGTGGCCACGTGGGCGGTGGCAAAATGCGACCCAATCGTCGTGGCGAGGTCAGGCGTCGTCACCGTGGTGCCCCAGCGCGCGATATGCAGCGAGTTGGCCACGGTCAGGTGCACGTGCCGCGTGATCCCGCTGCCCGAGTACCAGCGGCTGCTCGGCTCCTGGTTTTGGACGACGACCGCCAGCACGTTGGGCGTATGACCGTCGGTGTGGACGAGATGGGTGATGTCGTAGCTGTAGCCCGTGTAGCCGTACGGGTGGTTGCCGACGAGCTGACCGTTGAGGTAGACGTACGAATTCTCGAACACGCCGTCGAAGTCCAGCGAGATCTGCTTGCCCGCCATCGACGCGGGCAGCGTGAACGTCTTGCGATACCAGCCCAGGCCGCCGGGGAAGAAGCCCGTCGCGTTGCTCTGGCTGGGATCGGGCGCCTGGGTGATGCTCCAGTCGTGCGGGAGCGTGAGGCGCTGCCAGGCTGAGTCGTCGAACCCAGGCGCGTCGGCCTTCGGGTCCGTCGAGGTTCCGTAGGTGCCTGTGGGATCGGTCGCGTTGGCGGTGTTGACGAGCTTGAAGCGCCAGCCTCCGTCGAAGTTCATCGTCCGGGTCCCGTCGTTGAGCACGCCCAGGTTGGGGTCGCCGGAGCCCGAGCTCCACCCCACCGGCCCCAGGTCGCTGCCCGACGGCACCGCCGCGTGGGCCACGCCGCTCCCCATCAATGCAAAGGCGCCCGTGAGCGCCACCGCCGCGACACGCGCCATCAGCCTGGAACCCATGTCCGTCCCTCCCTCTCCGATCAACCCTGGCGGACGGGTGAGATACCCGTGGGCGCAAGACTGAAACCACAAATTGTGAGCGCTCACATGGCGGGGTCAGGAAAATGACCGCCCCGGCCGTAGGCTTGAGGCGTGCCCCTGGACTGGCTGGCCCCGTCGGAGCTGCGCGTCGGCTTGGGCTGCATGCGCCTGTCCACCGACCCCGATCGCGACCCGCAGCGCGCCGGCGACACGATCGCCGCGGCCGTCAACGCCGGGGTCACCGTGTTCGACACCGCCCGCGCCTACGGCCGCGACGAGCACGAGCTCGGCCACAACGAGCGCCTGCTGGCCGCCGAGCTGCGGCGGTGCGGCGCCGAGCGGACCGCCCGGATCGTGACCAAGGGCGGGATGAGCCGCGAGGGAGGTGGCTGGGTACCCGACGGCCGGGCCAAGACGATCCGGGCCGACTGCGAGGCGAGCCTGGCCGCGCTCGATGGTCTGCCCATTGACACCTACGTTCTGCACGCACCCGACCCGCGCACGCCGTGGGCGACGTCGGTGCGCGCGCTGGCGCGGCTGCACGCCGAAGGGCTCGTGCGCCGGGTGGGGATCTCAAACGTCAACCGCCGCCAGTTCGACGAGGCGCTCGCCCTGGCTCCGATCAGGGCGGTCCAGGTGGCGCTCAGCCTCGTCGACGACGGGCCGCTGCGTGGTGGCCTCGTTAGGCGCTGCGCGGAGCTGGGGATCGCGCTCATCGCCCACTCCCCGCTGGGCGGTCCGCGCCGGGCGCCATCGCTGGCGCGCCGCGCGGGGCTGGCGGAGGTGGCGGCTCGCCACCACGCCGAGCCCGCCGAGGTGGCGCTGGCCTGGCTGCTGACGCTCTCCCCCACGGTGATCCCCATCCCGGGCGCCCGCCGCCCCGAGACGGCGCGCAGCGCCGCCCGGGCGTCGGCGCTGACGCTGAGCGAGGCCGATCGGGCGGCGCTGCGCCCGGCATCCCGAACGAGGTCGACCCTCGCGCGCCCGCGCCCACACCCGCACACGAACCCCGACGCGGACGTCGCGATGGTCATGGGCATCACCGGCGCCGGGAAGACCCGCCTTGCCCGCGACTACGTCACCCGCGGCTATGAGCGCCTCAACCGCGACGAACGGGGCGGCTCGCTGCGCGAGATCGCGGACGCCCTCGACGGGCGCCTCGCGGCCGGCGCGCAGCGGATCGTCCTGGACAACACCTACCTCACCCGCGCCGCTCGCAGCCACGTGATCGAGACGGCCACCCGCCACAGGACGCCGGTGCGCTGCGTGTGGCTGAACACTCCGTTGGCTCAGGCCCAGGTCAACCTGGTGGGGCGCCTGGTCGCCCTGCACGGGTCGCTGCCCACGCCCGAGGAGGTGCGGGTCCTGGCGCGAACCACCGACGGAGTGATGGCACCCACCTCACAGATGCGCATGCTGCGCGAGCTCGAGCCACCGGCGCTCGAGGAGGGCTTCGCCGCCATCGAGGAGGCGGCGTTTCAGCGTGCCAGCGCCGATGAGCCTCAGGGCGGCGGGGTGCTCGTCGCGGCTCCCGCGCTCGATCACCCCGGCTGGCAGGCAGCCGTGGCCGGCGCGGACCCGACGGCGCCGCATCTGCTGTTCGACTGGCGCCCCGACGGGACGCCGGCTGACCTCGACGACGAGGTGGCGCGTCTCGCAGAGGCCGTATCCGGCCAGGTGTCACGCGCGGCGTGCCCCCACGGCGGCGGGCCGCCTCGCTGCTGGTGTCGCCCTCCCCTGCCCGGGCTGGCGGTGGCCTTCGCAGCCGCCCATGGCCTCGACCTCACACGGTCGGTGGTGATCGGCTCAGGGCCTGCCCACCGGACGCTGGCCAACGCTCTGGGCGCGCGACACATCCCGGTTGTGGCGTAGAACTTCTGAGACGACATGGCCAAGACCGAGGAGATCATGGTGGACGCCGGCGGCCGCGAGGTCCGCGTCTCGAACCCCAGCCGGGTCATCTTCCCTGAGACTGAGCGCACCGTCGCGGTGACCAAGGGCGACATCGTCCGCTACTACGTGAGCGTCGGCGACGGGATCATGCGCGCGCTGCGCGAGCGCCCCACCACACTCGAGCGCTGGCCCAAGGGCGTGTTCCCCGGCATCGTGCTCTCGACCCGCGACGGGCGCCCGGGCGACGCCTTCTACCAGAAGCGCGTCCCCAAGGGCGCCCCCGAATACGTGCAGACGGCCCGCATCCAGTTCCCCTCAGGACGCGATGCCGACGAGGTCTGCCCCACCGAGCTGGCCGTCGTCGCCTGGGCGGCCCAGATGGGGACCATCACCTTCCACCCGTGGCCCGTGCGTCGCGCCGACGCCGACCACCCCGACGAGCTGCGCCTGGACTTCGACCCCCAGCCCGGCACGGACTTCGCCGACGCCGCCCGGGCGGCCGCCGAGGCGCGCACGCTGCTGGGCGAGCTCGGCTACACCGGCTTTCCCAAGACCTCCGGAGGGCGCGGCCTGCACATCTACATCCGGCTGGAGCCGCGCTGGACCTTCATCGACGTCCGCCACGCCGCCATCGCCTTCGCCCGCGCCCTGGAGCGGCGTCTCCCCGATCAGGTGACGACGAGCTGGTGGAAGGAGGAGCGGGGCGAGCGGATCTTCATCGACTTCAACCAGAACGCGCGCGACCGCACCATCGCCTCGGCGTACAGCATCCGCCCCAAGCCCGGTGCCCCGGTGTCGGCCCCGCTTGACTGGGAGGAACTGCCGCACGTTGCCCCCGAGCAGTTCACGGTGGCGACGATGCCGGCGCGCTTCGCCGAGCACGGCGACGTCCACGCCGCCATCGACAACGCGGCGTACTCCCTGCAGCCGCTGCTGGAGCTCTACGAGGCCGACCTGGCCAACGGGCTGACCGACATGCCCTACCCGCCCGACTATCCCAAGATGCCGGGCGAGCCCAAGCGCGTGCAGCCGTCACGCGATCGCGACCGGCCGCGCGACTGAGCGCACGGTCGCGCGACCGTCCCTAGACCGGCGGAGACTGCTGCGGCAGCTTCTTCTTGGTGCCGCTCTTGGCCGGATTCGAGGGAGGGGGCACGACGGGTCCGATGTCGCCGTCGGGCGCCTCGTCGAGGTCGACGATCACCGGCGCGTGATCGCTGGGCCCCGAGCCCTTGCGCGCCTGACGGTCCACCCAGGCGGCCTTGACTCGCTCGGCGACCGGTCCGCCGGCCAGCACCAGATCGATGCGCATGCCCAGGTCCTGGTGAAACATCCCGGCCCGGTAGTCCCAGTAGGTGAACACCCGCTCGGTGGGCCAGCGGTCGCGGACCACATCGTGCAGCCCGAGGGACTGCAGCTGCGCGAGGGCCTCGCGCTCGGGCGCGGTGACGTGGGTCTCGCCCACGTAGGCCTCGGGATCGAACACGTCCTCGTCGGCCGGGGCGATATTCATGTCGCCGGCGACGACCGCAGCGTCGGGGCCGGCGGCCACCATGGCCCGCAGCGCGGCCAGCCACTCGAGCTTGTAGCGGTAGTGATCGGAGTCGGGCTCGCGGCCGTTGGGGACATACACCGAGGTGACACGGACCCCGTCACAGGTGGCCGACACCGCTCGCGCCTCGGGGTCGGGGAACCCGGGGCCATCGGGGATTCCGGTCACCACGTCCTCCAGGCCGACCCGCGAGAGGATCGCCACCCCGTTCCACGCCGCCTCGCCGTACACCGCAACCGCGTAGTCGCGCTGCTTCAGCTCCTCGCCGAGCAGCTCGCGGAAGGCGTCGTCGGTGAGCTTGGTCTCCTGCAGGCACACGACGTCGGGGCGGCGGTCGTCCAGCCACCCCAGCAGCCGCGGTAGGCGCTGCTTGACGGAGTTGACATTCCAGGTCGCGATCCGCATGCAGCGCCCACCGTAGCGCCTCGTTCAGCGCGTCACTGGCTCAGCAGCTCCATGTCGCTGGCCGAGTAGCGCGTCCCGGCCACACCACCCGACGGCAGTGCCTCGTCGAGCGCCTGAACGTCCTCGTTCGAGAGCTGGACGTCCACCGCGCCGACGTTCTCCGCAAGCCGCGTCGGGCTCTTGGTCCCGGGAATCGCGACGATGTCCTCGCCCTTGGCCTGGACCCAGGCCAGCGCCAGCTGGGCCGGGGTGATCCCCAGCCGATCGGCCAGCTCCGTGACCTGGTCGGCGAGCGCGATGTTCTGCGCAAGCGCGTCCTCCTGGAAGCGCGGGTTGTTGCGCCGCCAGTCGTCCTCGGGCAGGTCGTCCATCGACCGGATGGACCCGGTGAGGAACCCGCGGCCCAGCGGCGAGTAGGCCACCAGGCCGATTCCCAGCTCACGCAGGGTCGGCAGCACCTCGACCTCGGCATCGCGGGTCCACAGCGAGTACTCCATCTGGACCGCGGTCAGCGGATGGGTGGCGTGAGCGCGGCGGATCGTCTCTGGCGCGGCCTCCGAGAGCCCGATGTGGCGCACCTTTCCGGCCTGGACCAGGTCCGCCATCGCGCCGACCGTCTCCTCGATGGGGACCTCGGGATCGATCCGGTGCTGGTAGTAGAGATCGATGTAGTCGGTGCCCAGGCGCGTGAGCGATCCCTCGACGGCGCTGCGGACGTTCTCCGGGCTGCCGTCGACGCTGCGCGCCCAGGGGCTTTCGGGGTTGAGCCTGAAGCCGAACTTCGTGGCGATCTGCACCTCGTCGCGGCGGCCGGCGATGGCACGGCCGACGAGCTGCTCGTTGGTGTGCGGCCCGTAGATCTCGGCGGTGTCCAGGAAGGTCACACCGAGCTCGAGCGCGCGGTGGATGGTCTCGAGGCCGGACTCCTCGTCACCGGCGCCGTAGGCGTGGGTCATTCCCATGCACCCCAGGCCCTGCGCAGAGACCTCCAGCCCCTGACTCCCGAGTGTTCTCCTGGTCATTGAGCTTCTCCTGATAGTTGGCGATCTTGTGTTCGATGAAGGCGAGGTGCTCGCGCACCTGCGCCAACTCCGCCCGCACCGCATCTCGATGGTCCTCGAGCAGGGTGAGGCGCTCGGTCTCGTTTCCGTCCCCCGCGCGCACCAGTTCGGCATAGCGCCGGATGCCGCGAATCGGCATCCCGGTCGCGCGCAGGCATTGCAGGACCTCGATCCACGCCAGGTCCTCGTCGCCGTAACGACGATGACCCGATCCGGCCCGCTCGACGCCGTCAATCAGCCCTGCTCGTTCGTAGTAGCGCAAGGTGTGCGCACTCACGCCCGAAATCCGGGCGGCGTCAGCGATTGTGAGCCCTGCCTGAACGGTCACGTTTCCGAGGTTAGGACTTAGAGCACGCTCTAAGTCAAGCCCATGTGAACATGGGGGTGGTGATGCTGTTGCGCGAATCCGAGCACGAGCCGCTGACCGACGGGCCGTGGACCGCCGGCTGGGCGCGCGAGGCCCTGGCGGAGATCGTGGCCGACGCGGAGGCGGCCGCGTCACCAGACGGGCTGTGGCCGGAGCATCCGCTCGACGATCCCGAGGAGGGCGAGGTCTGGAGCGGCCTCTACCTCGGCTCCGCGGGCATGGCCTGGGCATTGTGGAAGCTCGGCTCCGGATTCGATGCCGCGGGGTCGGTGGCGGCCGCGCTCGACCGGTACCGCGCGACGCCCGACTCCCCCAGTGACCCGCACCCGCCGAGCCTGCTCTTCGGGGAGACCGGGATCCTCGTCGCCGCCGAGCGCGTCGGCTCACCCGCCGCCGACCGCGAGCGGCTGCGCGAGCTCATCCGCGCCAACCGCAGCCACCCGACCTGGGAGCTGCTCTGGGGTTCGCCGGGGACGATGCTCGCCGCGCGCGCACTGGGTCTCGACGAGGAATGGCACGAGAGCGCCGAGCTCCTGTGGGCGCAGTGGGACACCGAGACCGACCTGTGGACCCAGCATCTCGACGGCCACGATGTCCAGTCGCTGGGTCCCGCCCACGGCTTCGCCGGCAACGTCAACGCGCTTCGCGGCTACGTCGGCGACGAGGTGTTGCGTGAGCGGGTCTCGCGTCTGCTGGAGCGAACGGCCATGCGCGACGACGGCTTGGTCAACTGGCCGCCCGCGCCCGATGACCCGAAGATCCGCGTGCAGTGGTGCCACGGCGCCCCCGGCATCATCAGCACGATCGGCGACCTGCTGCCCTGGGAGCTCGCGCTGTCAGCCGGCGAGCTGACCTGGCGCGCCGGACCGCTGCGCAAGGGCCCCGGCCTCTGCCACGGGACGGCCGGCAACGGCTATGCCTTTCTGCGCCTGCACGCGCTCACCGGCGACGCGATGTGGCTCGATCGCGCCCGGCGCTTCGCCATCCACGCGGTCGCACAGGTCCGCCGCGAGCGCGACACGGTGGGCCACGGGCGCTACACGCTGTTCACGGGTGACATCGGGGTCGCGCTGTATCTGAGCGCCTGCCTTGACGCCGATCCGGCGCTCCCCGTCATCGAGACGCTCTAGCAGTCATGCCCAGGATCCTCAGCCGGGCGGCTTGGGCAGGCTCACCCCGCAATGGGAGGCCGCCTGCTGAAACGCGGGCGACTGCGGGTCGAGCCCCTGCCCGGGTTTGAAGAGCATGCCGGCCAGCGAGACGATCGGACCCGAGCCACCCGGGATCGACGCCACCGGGTCGGGGAAGCGCGGCACGCCATGCGTGCGCATGCACCTGGCGAACGCGAGCGCCTTGGTGAACTGCGCCTTGGTCGCCTTGATCGGTCCTCCCGCGCCGCCGGGGATGACCTTGCGGCACGCCTGCTGCGCGGCCTGGAAGGCCGGTGACTGCGGGTCGATTCCGGACCCCTGCTGGATGTTGATCCCGCCGGCGCTGCTCGGATCCGGGAAGTTCGGGACCCCGTGGGCGCGCATGCACCGCGCCAGCTTCAGCCCCTGGTGAACGCCGGACGCCGCGTCGGTACCCGTGCCCCCCGATGAACCCGAGGCGCCACAGGCGGCGACGCAGAGCACGGTGATCAGGACGAGGAGGATGCGCATCGGGCGGGGCCGGCGGTGTGGCCCACGGTGGTTGTAGCCCCGCCCGGATAACAGGGTCGTAACGACGTTATCCGCCCGTTAGCGACTACTGCGCGTTGAGGTAGCAGCCGGAGTCCTGCTGGCATACGGCTAGCCCTACCCCAGCGCGCTGATGCGCTTCACGAGCAGCGTCAGGAACCGCTCGGCGTCGATCCCCGTCGCCACGTGGTGCAGAGGCGTCCACTCGGTCTGGCGGCGCACGTCCGCGTTGGTCCGCCCCCGCGAGAGCTCTCCCCCGGTGTCGACCTTGACCGCGCACCGGGTGGTCTGCAGCAGCGATCCGTCGATCACGTGTGCCACGGCCACCGCGTCGTGCACCGGCGCGCCCACCCAGCCATAGCGCGCGCCGTGAATCGACAGGAAGAAGCGGTAGAGGTCGGCGATGAGTTTGCCGGGAGCCCCGGTGGTCTCGAGCACCGCGAGGCGATCGGGCGTGAGCAGCGCCTGGTGGGTGACGTCGAGGCCGACCATCGTGAGGTCCACGTCGGTGGCAAAGACGCGGTGGGCCGCCTCGGGGTCGCCCCAGATGTTGAACTCCGCGGCGGGAGTGACGTTGCCCTCCCCGATCGAGCCGCCCATGAGCACGACCCGCTCGATCCGCTGCTCGATGCCGGGATAGCGGGCGAACAGCAGGGCGATGTTGGTGAGCGGCCCGGTGGGTACGAGCGTCACCGGAGCCGACGCGGACTCGAGCGTGGCCGCCAGCCAGTCCACGGCGTGGGTCTTTTCGGGCGAGCGGCTCGGCGGCGGCAGCTCGGCGCCCTCCAGACCGGTCTCGCCGTGGATATCGGCGGCGACATGCAGCTCGCGCATGAGCGGCCGATCGGCGCCGGCGGCCACCGGCACGTCGGCGCGCCCGGCGCAGTCGAGCACCCGGATCGCGTTGGCGGTCGTCTTGGCCAGGGTCTGGTTGCCGGCCACCGTGGTCACGCCCAGCAGCTTCACCTCGTCGCTGGCCAGGGCCAGCAGCAGCGCGGCCGCGTCGTCGTGACCCGGGTCGCAGTCGATGATGATCGGCTTCACCGCGCGGATACTACGTCCCAGGTAATCGACCAGCTGCGCCCTCCCTGGGAGCCTCCCGCCCGTCAAAACGACTCACACAGGAGGCACTCATGGCTGACACCGACACGGTGGTGCACAACTACATCGCGATGTGGAACGAGACCGACCCGGGCCGTCGCCGCGCGCTGGTCGCCGAGACCGTGACCGACGACGCAAACTACGTCGATCCGATCATGGAGGGCGCCGGGGTCGACGGCATCGCCACGATGATCGGCGCCGCGCAGGACCAATTCCCCGGCCACCGGTTCGCGCTCGTCGCGGGCCCGGAGGCGCACCACGACCGGGTGC
Organism: Solirubrobacteraceae bacterium; assembly: GCA_036491155.1. Classification (GTDB taxonomy): domain Bacteria; phylum Actinomycetota; class Thermoleophilia; order Solirubrobacterales; family Solirubrobacteraceae; genus Palsa-465. The sequence continues at coordinate 22,540 of DASXCN010000278.1, forward strand.
GGTTCACCTGGTCGCTCGCGGCCGACGGCGGCGCGCCGGTGGCGATCGGCGTGGACTTCGTCAATCTCTCCGACGACGGGCGCATGCGCTCGATCACGGGTTTCCTGGAGCCTGCGGCGTAGGGTTGACCGCCGCCTGGGGCACCGGCCGGGCCTCCGCCTCGACCTTGGACGCGACGAGGGGGGTGATTTTGCCCTCGCTCGAGGCTCGTAACTAGTAGTGGCGGATAGTGAAGGACATAGCTTCAAAATCCGCCTCGACTCCAGGATCCTGGACCTCGCGCGCCGCTGCGACCGTGCTGGCCTGCGCCCCGGGCGCGGTCCTCAGCCACACGTCGGCAGCCACCCTTTGGGGCTTCCTGCCGCGGTGGGAGTTCCCGTTGCACGTGACTGCCGAGCGTCGCCGAGAGCGGCCCGGGATCGCCACCCATCGATGCCAGGCCCTAATCGGTTCGGATAACTCCTTGCAGCATGGAGTCAAAGTCACCGCCCCGGCCCGCACGCTATTAGACGTCGCTCCGCTCCTGACCGGGCGAGTCCGGACCCGCATGGTCAACGACGCGCTCAGAAGCAAACTCCTGCGCCAACCCGCCCTCCAGGACGTCATCACGCGCAACCACCTCAATCACGGCGCCACCCTCCTGAAACCCTTCCTGGACCTGCCCGGCACCAACCCCACCAACTCCCACTTCGAGGACGACTTCCTCGCCTTCATCGCCAAATACGGCCTCCCCCCCTCTGATCAATCACCCGCTCAACGGGAAGATCGTCGACGTCTACTTCCCCGACCACAACCTCATCGTCGAACTCGACGGCTGGGAGTACCACAAGGACCGCCACGCCTTCGAAACCGACCGCGAACGCGACGCCCAACGGCTCCAACAGATTCTCGACCAGGCGACCTAATCCAGCGGGCGGTCCGCCCAGGCCAGCCGCTGTTGCCCGTCGGAGGGATCGACGCCCAGCCCGTAGTTGGTGAGCCCGAGGCGCTCGGCCACCCCGAGCGACGGCGTGTTCTCCGGGGCGATCCAGGCGACGACGGGCACGGAGTCATCGAGTTCCATCGCAGCGGCCCAGGCGGCCCGAGACAGCTCGGTGGCAAAGCCCAGGCCCTGGTGGGCGTTCCCGAGGCGGTAGTTGAGGTTCCACGCACGCGTGCGCTGGCGCTGGGCGCCGCCGACGCCCGCGATCTCGCCGGTAGCGCGGCGGCGGACCGTCCAGTAGCTCAGTCCATCCTCGTCGAACCGCGCCGCGGCGCGCGTGAGCCAGTCACGGGTCCGCGCCGGGTCGGTGTGCCTCCCAGAGGGGTCATACCACCAGCCGGCCGGATCGCTGAAGATGGCGAAGAGGTCGTCGAGATCGCCGACCGGGTCGGTCTTGCGCAGGTCCAGGCGCTCGGTGACCACGTGCAGATAACTCTTGGTCACTGCTCACTCCCCGGGTCTCCCCCGCGCCACGGCGAAAGTCCCAGCGCCCGCTCAAAGGCGGCGCGATCGTGCACCGGCTCGCCGTGCGAGACGATCACCCGCTCAAATGGCAAGTCCAACAACGCCCGCAGCGCCGGCAGCGCCCGCTCCTGCAGCGCCGTGCAATCCCACACCAGCAGCTCTCCGTGCGGTGCGGTCATCGCGTCGGCGAACACCAACGTCCGATGCTCGGCGATCCACATCGGAGTCTCGTTGCGCCCGCGGCCGTCGTAGAGCGCTGTCAGCCCTCCGGGCAACGACGAGCCCGGCTCCACCGCCTCCAGTTCGCAGTGCGGCACATCGCCAGGATGAAACAGCCAGGGCCCGAACGGCCGCGCCCCGTAGCGGCGGACGAACAGGTCGACGTCGCGAACGTGATCGGGCTTCAGCACGACGACGACCGTGGGCGGCGCCGCGTCCAGGCGCGCCCACGCCTCGACGTCATCGGGCTCGGGCGCGATCGGATCAAGGAGCACCACCTCGCCGCCGGCGGCCACGCACGTCGAGGTCACCGGGCCGCCGAAGTCGCTGCCCGGCGTCCAGTCGGGATGCGGCCGGCTCCACACCCACAGCCCCGGAGCGATGTCGCGAATCAGGGCCACGGGGTCAGCGCGCGTTGCGCGGGATCAGCAGCCCGCGGTTGAACCCCTCGGCCACGGCGGCGGCGCGATCGTTGACCCCGAGCTTGGCATAGATGTGCATGAGATGGGTCTTGACCGTGGCCTCGGAGATGAATAGCTGGGCGGCGGTGTCGCGGTTGCTCGCTCCCTGGGCGACGAGTTCGAGCACATCCAGCTCACGCTGGCTGATCGGCTCCTGGGTGGGCGCGCGCACCTTGCCCATCACGCGGGTGGCCACCGACGGCGACAGCGCCGCCTCGCCGCCCGCGGCGGCTCGCACGGCGCGGAAGAGCTCCGCCGGTGGGGTGTCCTTGAGCAGGTAACCGGTGGCGCCGGCCTCGATGGCGGCGAGCACGTCGCTGTCGGTGTCGTAGGTGGTCAGCACGAGGATCCGCGCGGGAACACCGGCGGCGGTCAGCGCGGCGATGGCGCTGACCCCGTCCAACTCAGGCATACGCAGGTCCATGAGGATGACGTCGGGGCGCAGGCCCCCAACCCGGCGGACAGCCTCGGAGCCATCGCTGGCCTCGCCGACGACCTCGAAGCCATCGTCGCCGGCGAACATTCCGCTCAGGCCGTTGCGCACGACCGGGTGGTCGTCCACGATCATCACGCGGATGGGCGCGCTCATACGCCGTCTCCGAGAGTCGCGGCCGGAATCGCAGCGCAGACGGCGGTGCCGCCGTCGGGCTCGGACTCGATCTCCAGCGTCCCGGCGACACCCTCCACGCGCTGGCGCATGCCCGAGAGCCCGAACCCGCTCTGGTCGTCGCGCGGGCGGCGGGGGCCGCTGCCATTGACGGTGACGAAACCGACGCCGTCGTCGCGGACGTCGAGGGTGACCAGGTCCTGCATGTAGGACAGGGTGAGCCCCACGCGCGTGGCGCGAGCATGTTTGGCCACGTTGGCCAGCGCCTCCTGCGCGGTGCGCAGCAGGGCGACCTCGATCTCCGGGCGCATCACCCGAGGGCTGCCGGTGGTGGTGAAGGACACCTCCAGGCCGTGCAG
>DASXCN010000279.1:0-9150 GCA_036491155.1 Solirubrobacteraceae bacterium
CAGGCTGGTCTGCGCACTGGCGATGGCGGCAAGCCTGGCCGTGGCCGGCTGCGGATCGGGCAAGTCGTCTTCGGCGACGAGCCGGGTGGACTTCAAGACCGGCTTCACCACCAGCCACAGCCAGTTCGTGGCCCTGGCAACCGACATCGCCAAGGACATCAAGGACGCCGCGTCAAAGAGCGACGCGCAGCTGGCCAAGGAGTTCCGCGCCCTCGCCACGCGCGCCGACCGGGAGGCGAGTCGGCTCACGGGCCTCACGGCGCCCACCAAGTACTCCAAGCAGGTGACCAGCCTCGTCGCCGGCTTTCGCTCGGTGAAGACCGACCTGTCCAAGATCGCCACCGCCGCCACCAAGAACGATGCCGCCGGCGCACAGGTCGCGGCCCGCGGGCTGCTCACCGACGCGGCCAAGGTCAAGACCACCGACGCGTCGCTCTCCAAGGACCTGGGCATCACCATCAAACCACATTCTTGATAAATCTGGTGAAGTTAGTTATCTTGCGAGCATGACCGTCGACCTGCACCAGCACGTCTGGACCACTCCTCTCCTCGACGCGCTCGCCCGGCGCGACCGTCTCCCCTTCGTCCGCCGCGCCGACGGCCTCACCGTCCTGCACGGCGGCGGCGAGCTGCCCTACGTGATCGATACCGACGCCGAATCGGCCCTCCGCCGCACCGAGTTGCTGTCCGCCGACGGGCTGCAGCGCGCGGTGGTGGCCCTCTCGAGCCCCATCGGGATCGAGGCGCTGGACCGCGAGGCAGCCGCAGAGCTCATCTCCGCCCACCTCGACGGCGTCCTCTCGCTCGGCGCCCGCTTCGCCGCTTGGGGCCCCATTCCGGTGCACCGGCCTGACCCGGCCGACGTGGACGAAGTCCTGCGTCGCGGTTGCACGGGCGTCTCGGTGCCCGCCTGCGCGCTGGCCGGGCGCGACGCGCTCGACGCGCTGGGGCCCGTGCTGGCGCGCGTACAGTCCCACGGGGTCCCGCTGTTCGTGCACCCCGGCGGGCTGGCCGGCGCCCACACGCGGGAGGCGCCCCTCACCGACCCGCTGTGGTGGCGCGCCCTCACCGACTACGTCTCCCAGATGCAAGCCGCGTGGCTCACCTTCGCCACTCACGGCCGCCGCGAGCTGCCCGGGCTGACGGTGGTCTTCGCCATGCTCGCGGGCGGCGCGCCGCTGCAATCAGAGCGGCTGGCCACCCGCGGTGGCCCGGCCGTGGACCTGCGCGATCCACGCACCTTCTATGACACCTCCAGCTACGGGCGCGGGATGGTCGACGCGATGGCGCGGTGGGTGGGGGACGCGCAGCTCGTCTACGGCTCAGACCGGCCCGTCGTCGAGCCCGTGCGGAGCGGTCGCGACCGTGCGCTCATGGCCAACGCCGCGCGCGTCATGGGCCCGGTGAAGGCGCCCGTATGAGCCTCTCGCTGCCGGAGCTCCAGCGCTTTGCCACCGCGCTGGCTGAGTCGCCCGAGCGCTGGCGCCACCACGTGCGCCACGTCGACGACGCCCGCGTCTATGAGCAGATCTGGAATGACGCGGAGGTCAACGCCTGGGTCATCTGCTGGAGCGAGGACCAGGACACCGGCTTCCATGACCACGACGAGTCGGCGGCCGGGATCGCCGTGGTCTCCGGGCACGTGCGCGAGGACCGGCTCACCCTGGCCGGCCGGCCAGTGTCGCGGGAGATCGGGCCGGGCACGACGTTCACCCTGGCGCCCGTGGCCATCCACCGCGTCCTGCATGCGGGTACCGGGCCGGCGGTGACGATCCACTGCTACTCCCCTCCGCTGCGGCGCACCGGTGCCTACCGGGTCGGCGACGACGGGACCCTGCAGCGCGAGTCGCAGAGCTTCGAGGTGGAGTTGGCCGGGGAGCTCGCCGCGGCCTGACGGATCGCCCCGGACCCGCCGGTGCGCATCGGCTAGCGTCCCCAGACGTGTACAAGACGGTGACCCACGACGGCGTGGAGGATGCGGTCGCGCTCGAGGAGCCGCTGGAGATCCGCGTCGACGGCGCGGCGCTGGCCGTCACCATGCGCACCCCCGGCAACGACGAGGAGCTGGCCGTCGGCTTCCTCTACGGCGAGGGCCTGATCGACGGCCCGCGCGAGGCCGGACTCACCGATGACTTCGCCAATAACACGATCGACGTCGTCGGCCCGCTCACGCGAGACCCCGGCGTGCGTCGCTTCTACACCACGTCGTCGTGCGGGGTGTGCGGAAAGGGCGCACTCGAGGAGGTGGCGGTGCTGAGCGCGCCCGTCTCGGCCGAGCCGACGATTCCGCGGACGCTCGCCGCCCAGCTGCCTGATCGCCTCGAGCAGCCCGGCTTTCGCCGCACCGGTGGGCTGCACGCCACCGGCCTCTTCAACGCCGACGGCGAGCTGCTCTACACGCGCGAGGACGTGGGCCGCCACAACGCCATGGACAAGGTGATCGGCCGCGCATTGATGGACGGGCGCGTGCCGCTGAGCGGCCGGGTGCTGTGCGTGAGCGGCCGGCTCTCCTTCGAGCTCGTCCAGAAGGCGGCGGTGGCCGGTGCCCCCATCCTCATCGGGGTCGGCGCGCCCAGCTCGCTGGCCATCGAGCTCGCCGATGACCGCGGTCTGACGCTGTGCGGCTTCGCGCGCCGCGGCACCGTCAACGTCTACACCCACCCGCAGCGGATCGCGGATCACTGACTCCGTCGCGGCCGGTGGGAGGACCGAGCGGGACAAACATCGCTCGCTCGCCCCCGCTCTCGGGTGCGGGTGACAGATCTCACGGATACCGGGACTGATGTCACCCGCACCGCGAGGGACACCTATGCGGGTGACATCGTGCCCGCCCCGCGCATCGGGATAGCTGCGCTAGCCAGCCGCGGCGTCGACCAGCGTTGCCAGCTCGTCCTCCGAGGACCACGCTCCGACCGACGCGCGGATGAGCCCGTGCGAGACGATGCTGCGCACCACGAAGCCCGCCTCGGCCAGGCGCCCCACCTCGGCGTCGAGGTCGTCAGTCCGCGGCTTCCACGCCACCAGGGTCGACCGCCCACGCGGACCCACCTCCAGGCCGCGCTGCGCCAGGCCGTCGGCCAGCCCGGCGGCCAGCTCGGCGGAGCGACCGTGCACCCAATCCCATCCTGCCTCCTCGAAGACACCGAGCGAGGCCAGCGCCCACGCGCTGCGCAGCCCCGGCGGAAAGCCGTGATCAAAGCGAGACGCGGTTTCGGCGGGGCCCGACTCCAGCGCCTGAGAAGCGTCGGCCACCGAGGTGTAGCCGGGCCATGGGGCGGTCACATCGTCCAGGTGCTCCCGGTTGACGTACAGGCAGCCGCTCCCCTCCGGGCCGCACAGCCATTTCTGACCCGAGCCGGCGTAGAAGGCGCAGCCCAGCGCGTGCACGTCGACGGGCACCGCGCCGACGCCCTGTGCGGCGTCCAGCAGAACCGGGACCCCGCTGGCCGACAGCGCCGCGCTGTCGACCACCTGACCACTCACCCACGAGACGTGCGAGCACGCCACCAGCCGCGTCGAGGAGCTCACGGCATCGGCGATCTGCGCGAACGGCGCCACCTTGACCGACACCCCGGCCACGCGCTTGAGCCGCCCCAGCGGGGCCAGCAGCCCGGGATGTTCCTCATCGCTGGTCACGATCTCGTCGCCGGGACGCAGCGACAGTCCGCCCAGCACGGTGTTGACGCCGTCGGTGGTGGAGCCGGTGAGCGCGACGTCGGCCGTCTCGCAGCCCAGTACACGCGCATATCCGGCGCGCAGGTCGCCGGCCAGCCCCCGCACGGTCTCCATGTACGCCTTGCCCGCCCGGCCGCCGGTCACCTCGGCCTGGATGCGCTGCGCGACGGCGTCGGCCGCACGCCGCGGCAGTGGCCCCTCGGTGCCGGCGTTCAGGTAGGCGAGGCGCTCGAGGACAGGGAACTGAGCGCGAAACGCGGCGGCGTCGGTCACGCCCCGCATCTTATGCACGGCCGGCCGGCGGGCGGACTCAGCCGACCGGGAGCTGCGCCTTGCGGCAGGCGGCGGCGACGGTCTGGGCGGGCGCTCCGGTGATGCCGCCGGCGTCCTCGGCGTCGCCCGGGGGCAGGATCATCATCGCCCGCCGAGCCTACGGGCACCGGACCGCCGCCCACCCGCCCCGGCATGGGGGAGGGTGGGCGGGTCCGTGTCCGTCACATGCGTTAGAAGGCGCCCGTGCCGTTTGGCGTGCCCAGACCGGTGGGGCCGTCGTAGCCCGCTCCGGCGGTGCACAGGTACGAGCCGCCGCAGCTCCCGTTCGAGCCACTGGTCACGTCGAACAGCGCGCTCGTGTGGCTGTAGGGGAAGCTGCCGTAGCTGATCGCGGCGGTGTTGCCCGCCAGCGCGTACACCGAGGCGATGAGCGGCGAGCTCAGGCTCGTCCCGCCCACCTGCGCCCAACCGTCGAGGCCCTGCGCGACGCCCTCCTCGATGAGGATGTCGCAGCTGCTGCTGGACCCACAGTTGTTGTACGTGTCGTACACGCCGAGGCCCGAGTTGGGGTCGGCGTCGGCCGATACGTCGGCGACGGTGCGTTTGGCACAGCCGGTGTCGTGCTGCCAGGTCGGCTTGGGCTCAAATGACGAGCAGCCGCTCCCGGCGCCCGACCACGCGGCCTCATTCCAGCCGCGCGCGTTGGAGGCCTGTGTCAGCGTCGTGCCGCCCACGGCGGTCACGAACTGCGACGCCGCCGGGTACTCCACGCCGAAGCCGTCGTCGCCGGAGCTGACGGTGATGGCGAGGCCCGGGTGGTTGTACGAGGCGTCGGTGGATGTCTCTGAGGAAGCCTCCGAGCCGCCGTAGCTGTTTGAGATGGCCGCCACGCCGGCCGCGTTGGCCGCGCTGTTCTCGGCCTTGGAGAGCGCCGCCGTGCTGGCCGAGCTCGCCTCCACCAGCAGGATGTGGCAGGTCGGGCACGCCGAGGAGACGGCATCGAGGTCCAGGCTCTCCTCCTCGGCCCAGCCGTAATCGCCGGACGGCAACGGGCTGGTGGCGCCGTTCTGGTTGACCTGCTTGAAGCAGCCGTTGGCCGTCGTGCACGCCGGCAGCCCGTAAGCCTGACGGAACGTGGCGAGGTCAGACGCCGCCTTGGGGTCGTTGAACGCGTCCACGATCGCGACCGTGCGGCCCGAGGCGTTGAGCCCCGCCAGCTTGTAGGCCGACTGAATCTGGCTCGGGCCCAGGCCCGTCGGGCCGGCCATCAGCTCGGGGCCGTCCTGCTTGGCGGGGCGGATCGCCCGCCCGAAGCATTGGATCCCGCTGGTCATCGGGTTGTCGCATCCGAGGCTCACCGACGGCCCGCGTACGGGCAGCCGGGGCGCGCGTCCGACGCCCGGTAGGGCGCTCGCGTTCGCCACACCGAAGGCGGCGCAGGCGCAGGCGACAAACAGCAGTACCGCTGACCGCCGCGCCCAGCGCGCAGCAACCTTCGACTCCATCACTTCTACCTCCCGCGGTGAGAAATGGATTGGACCCAGCAGTCTAACCGGAAAGCGGTCCGTCGCAGATCCGGCAAGGACCGATGGAAGCTGACCCCCTACATACCCATCTGCGGGCCGGCCGGACCCTCGGATTGCCCCCTCGGCGCAGGCCCGACGCGCCGCGGGGACCCGAGGGCGAGCCCTCAGGCCACGCCCTCGCGCACCAGCACCGCCGGGGTCAGCTGGCCGGGCGCGGTGTGGCCGCTGAGGCCGATCGTGAGGTCGAGCTCGGCCAGCATCGCGCGCAGAACCGCCAGGACTCCGGCCTCGCCGCCCGCGGCCAGACCCCAGATGTAGGGGCGGCCCAGCAGGACCGCGTCGGCCCCGAGCGCGAGTGCCTTGACCACGTCGGCGCCGCCGCGCACCCCGCTGTCGAGCAGCACGTCGAGGTCGTCGCCCACCGCGTCGACGATGGCCGGCAGCGCGTCCAGCGAAGCGACGGCGCCGTCCACCTGGCGCCCGCCGTGGTTGGAGACCACCACCGCGTCGATCCCATGCTCACGGGCAGCCCGCGCGTCGTCAGGGTGAAGGATGCCTTTGAGCGCGATCGGCAGCGTGGTGCGGCTGCGCAGGAACTCCAGGTCCTCCCACGTCAGTCGCGGGTTGGTGAACACGCCCACGAACTCGCCCACCGCCGCCTGGGGGTCCTCTTCCGGCGGCTTTGCCAGCCGCGCGCGGAACACGGGGTCGGCGAGGTAGTTGGCGATCCCGACGCCCTGGAGGAAGGGCTGCCAGGCCCGCTGCAGGTCGCGCGGTTTCCAGCCGGGCAGGAAGGTGTCAAGGGTGACGATGATCGCGCCGTAGCCGGCGGTCTCGGCACGCGTCAGGAAGCTGGCCGCGAGGTCGCGGTCGGTGGGCCAGTAGAGCTGAAACCACTTGGGCCCGGGCGCCGAGGCCGCGATCTCCTCCATCGGCATCGTCGACACCGTGCTCACCGTCATCGGGAGTCCCACCGCCGCGGCCGCGCGCGCGGTGGCCAGCTCGCCCTCGTCGTGGACGATCGCCTGTGCCCCGATCGGCGCCAGGCCGATCGGCGCCGGGCAGGCGGTGCCGAGGACCGTGGTCGACAGGTCGCGGGCCGACACGTCCCGCAGCATCCGCGGCACGATCCGCCAGCGGCGAAACGCTTCCTCGTTGGCGCGCATGGTGTCCTCGCTGCCGGCGCCGCCGAAGACATAGTCGACGGTCTGCGCCTCGGCGACCCGCTCGGCCTCCCGGGCCAGCGCCGCCCAGTCCAGCGGCTGGCCGGGGCGCTCGCCGGCCAGGCCGCGCAGAAAGATCTCGGCCTGGTAGAAGGCGAACGGCGGGCCGTATGTGGGCGGCTCGGTCAAGCTTCGAGGAGCTCGCGCTTGAGCACCTTGCCGGTGGGGTTTCGCGGCAGCTCGTCCATGAACACCACATCGCGCGGGCTCTTGTAGCGGGCGAGGTTGTCCTTGACGTAGTCCCTGACGTCGTCCTCGGAGAGCTCCTTGCCGTCGCGCAGCACGACAAACGCCTTCAGGCGCTGCCCGAATTTCTCGTCGTCGACGCCGATGACCGCGGCTTCCGCGATGGCGTCGTGGCCGGCCAGGAGGTCCTCGACCTCGGCGGGGAAGACGTTCTCGCCGCCCGAGACGATCATCTCGTCGTCGCGGCCGTCGATGAACAGCCGGCCCTTGTCGTCGAAGTGGCCCACGTCGCCCGAGGACATGAGCCCCTTGATCTGCACCTTGGTCTCGCCGCCGGTGTAGCCCTCGAACTGGGCGCTGTTGCCGACAAAGATGCGCCCGGTGGCCCCGGCGTCCACCTCCTCGCCGTCGTCGTCGAGGATCTTGACCACCACTCCACGGACCACCTTGCCCACGCTGCCGGGCTCCTGGGCCAGATCCTTGGGCGTGGCGATCGTCGCGTAGGCGATCTCGGTGGAGCCGTACATGTTGTAGACCACCGGCCCGAACGCCTTCATCGACCGCTTGACGAGGTCGACGCTCAGCGCCGAGCCCGAGACGAAGATGACCTTGAGATGAGACGTATCGCGCGCAGCGACCTCGTTCTCGGGCAGCTCGAGCATGCGCTGAAGCATCACCGGAACCACCACCAGCGCAGTGGCCTCGTTCTCCTCCAGGCTGTCGAGGGTGATCTCGGGCTTGAAGTGGCGGTGCACGACCAGCGTCGAGCCCAGCGCCAGGCTGAGCGCCATGCTGGCGAAGCCCAGCGCGTGGAACATCGGCACGGCGAGCTCGGTCGTCTCGCGCGCGTGCAAGGGCACCTTGGAGAGCAGCCCGCCGATGATCCCCAGCGATTTGGGCTCGTCGCGGGGGGCTCCCTTGGGCGTGCCGGTCGTGCCGCTGGTGAGGATGACGATCTTGGGCGAGCGGCCCGCCCGCGGCGGGGCGCTGGTGTCGCCGCTCTCGATCAGCGATTCCAGCGAGTCGTCGACGCGCTCGGGGTGCTGGGCCTCGTTCTCGACCCAGGCGCGCCAGCGGCCGTAGGGCGGCTCCACGCCTTCCAGCACTTCGGCGTACTCGTCGTCGTAGACCAGCAGGTCCGTGCCCTCGCGGTCGGCCACCTCGCGGATCTGGGGGCCGGCGAAGGACGTGTTGAGCAGGATGATCTTGGCGCCCAGCTTCGCCGCCGCGAACACAGTCTCCAGAAAGCCCCGGTGGTTGCGCACGAGGACGGCCACCCCGTCGCCGGGTTTGAAGCCCTCGCCGCGCCAGGCGTTGGCCAGCGCATTGGTGCGCTGGTCGAGCTCTGCGTAGGTGACGTCGCCACGCTCGTCGCGGATGACCACGCGGTCCCCGTGGCGGATGGCCCCGATCGTGACCGCGCCGGCCAGCATCCCGTGGCGCTCGAAGGCCAGCACCATCTGCGCCACGCGATGGGGCAGCTCAGGGCCCACCATCCCGCTGCGAAGGCACACTGCCGCGAAGTAGGCCTCGTCGCCGAAGCGCTCGACGAGCTTGAGCCCGCCGCCCACCAGCGTTCTCGGATCCAGCAGAGCCTTGAGATCCACTTCTACCATGGGGTCCTCCTCACCTGCGACGGGCAGCCTACGTCATCGGGGATGGAGTTTGGGAGCGGCGTCATTTGCTTAGGGCCTCGGAGCGCCGGGTACGAGCCACCCGTGGTCGGATCCATCCTTACCCGCCAGTACCGGGTTGCCACACGCGGGATCGAGATTGGCGTGCGGACGGCCCACCAGGCCATCGAGGTCGCCGGTGCAGTCGTGAGCGAGGTCGCCGAGCGGCTGGGCCTGCGCGACCACAACGGCAACGGTTACAGCCCCGATGACGGCTTCACCGGCGAGGTGGTACCCGACGCCGAGCCCCGGCCCCAGCCGCCCGACCCCCGTGGCCAGCCGGCGTCGCCAACGCGGCCGGCTCCAGCGGCCCCGCCGCGGCCGGCTCCCCCAGCGTCAGCGGCCCCACCGCCGCCCGCTCCCCCGGCGTCGGCGGCCCCACCGCAGCCCGCTCCCCCGGCGTCGGCGGCCCCACCGCAGCCCGCTCCCCCGGCGTCGGCGGCCCCACCGCCGGCCGCGCCTCAGCCGCCCCACGTCTCCAGCGAGCCCCAGCTCGTGCAGGAGTCCGCGGAGCCCGGCGCCGAGGACGGAGCGGGCGCCCAGATCCGCATCGACGAGCCCTGGCCGGCCTACCGCAGCCTGAAGGCGCGCGAC
>DASXCN010000280.1:0-3689 GCA_036491155.1 Solirubrobacteraceae bacterium
GGCGTTGCGATCTTCCTGGCCACGATGTCGTTCAACCTGCTGGGCGATGGCCTGCGCGACATGCTCGATCCCAGGACGCGGCGATGAGCATCCTCTCCGTCCAGGACCTGTCGGTGCGCTTCGAGACCGAGGACGGTCCCGTCCAGGCGGTCAACGAGGTCGCCTTCGACCTCGAGCCCGGCGAGGTGCTGGCGATCGTCGGCGAGTCAGGGTGCGGCAAGAGCGTCACCGCGATGTCGCTGTTGGGGCTTTTGCCCGACTCGGCCCTGGTGTCCGGTCGTGCCCAGTTCGGCGGAGAGAACCTCCTGGCGTGCCCGTTGCCCCAGTTGCGCCGCGTGCGCGGCCGCGAGATCTCGTTCATCTTCCAGGACCCCATGACGTCGCTGAACCCGGTGCTGACCGTCGGCCGTCAGATCGGCGAGGTGCTCCGTCGCCATCTAAACATGTCACGCCGGAAGGCGCGAACGCGGACGATCGAGCTGCTGGAGCTCGTGGGGATTCCCGCCCCGGAGCACCGCCTCAGCCAGTACCCGCACCAGCTCTCCGGCGGGCTGCGCCAGCGCGTCATGATCGCCATGGCGATCTCCTGCGACCCCAAGGTTCTCATCGCCGACGAGCCCACCACCGCGCTGGACGTGACCATCCAGGCGGCGGTGCTCGACGTCCTGCGCGAAGTGCGCGGGCGCCTGTCGATGGCCATCGTGCTCATCACCCACGACCTCGGCGTTGTGGCCGACATCGCCGACCGCGTGATCGTCATGTACGCCGGCCAGAAGGTGGAGGAGGCAGCCGTCGAGGAGCTGTTTGCCCACCCGCAGCACCCGTACACGCTGGGTCTGCTGGGCGCGGTCCCGCGGGTTGGCGCGGCGGCCCACAACGGCGCCCGCTCCAACGGCCACCGCGCGCGACTGACCGAAATCCCGGGGCTGGTGCCGGCACTCCCCGGACCGCCCGAGGCCTGCCCGTTCGCCGAGCGCTGTCCGCGCGCCGACGAGCAGAGCCGCTCGGCGATGCCGGCCCTCGAAGAGGTCCGGCCCGGGCATCGCGTGGCCTGCTTTCACCCTGGCGAGGATGGAGGCGACGGCGCATGAGCGCGATCCTCGATGTCGCCGACGTCCACAAGCGCTTCAGCGTCCACGGCCAGACCGTGCGCGCCGTCGACGGAGTCTCGCTCCACATCGAGCCGGGCGAGGTCCTCGGGCTGGTGGGTGAGTCGGGCAGCGGCAAGTCGACGTTGGGCAACTGCATCCTGCGCCTGCTCGAGCCCGAGGAGGGAACGATCCGGCTGGGCGACGACGACATCACGCACCTCTCGCGCCGCGCGATGCGACCGCTGCGCCGCCAGATGCACATGGTCTTCCAGGACCCGCGCTCGTCGCTGAACCCCCGGATGACCAACGGCGCGATCGTCGGTGAGCCGCTCCGGCTGCACGGGCTGGCCCGCGGCCGGGAGCTTGACCGACGCGTGGCCGAGTTGTTTGACCAGGTCGGTCTGCGGCCCGAGCTACGCGAGCGCTACCCGCACGAGCTCTCCGGCGGGCAGGCCCAGCGCGTCGGCCTGGCCCGCGCGCTCAGCCTGGAACCCAGCCTGCTCATCGCCGATGAGCCGGTCTCGGCGCTGGACGTGTCGGTGCAGGCCGCCATCCTCAACCTGCTCTCTGATCTGCAGGAGCGCCTTGGCTTCGCCTGCCTGTTCATCACCCACGACCTGTCGATCGTGGAGCACTTCTGCGACCGCGTGATGGTCATGTACCTGGGCCGGATCGTCGAGTCGGGCTCGTGCGAGCAGATCTTTGCGCGACCCCAGCACCCCTACACTCAGGCGCTGCTCTCGGCCGCCCTAGTCCCCGATCCCGAGGTCCAGCGCGCGCGCTCGCGCGTCGTGCTCGACGGTGACCTGCCCGACCCGGGCGATGAGCCGGCCGGCTGCCCCTTCCGCTCGCGCTGCCCGCTCGAGCACCAGTCGCGGCCGGAGTCTGAGCGAGAGGTCCCGGGACTGCGCGAGGTCGACACGGGCCATCTCGTCGCCTGCCATCTGGCCGGCGAGGATCGCGAGGTGCCGCGCATCGGCGAGCAGGTCGCATCGGGCTCGCGGTGACTCTGCCGATGACCACCCGGCCCGAGCTGGTCGGGACCTTCGGCATGGTGAGCTCAACGCACTGGCTCGCCACCGCCGCCGGGATGGCGGTCCTCGAGCAGGGCGGCAACGCGTTTGACGCGGCGGTGGCCACGGGGCTGACGCTCCAGGTGGTCGAGCCCCACCTCAACGGCCCTGGCGGCGAGGTCCCGATCCTGTTGTGGAGTGCGGCGGACGCCGCGCCGCACGTCGTAGCGGGCCAGGGACCGGCGCCCGCGGCGGCGACGATCGAGCACTTCCACGGGCTGGGGCTCGAGCTGATCCCGGGCACGGGCGTGCTCCCCGCCTGCGTGCCCGCCGCGTTCGACGCCTGGATGCTGTTGCTGCGCGACTTCGGGACGCTCGCGCCCGAGCAGGTCATGGCCTACCCGATCCACTACGCCGAGCACGGCTTTCCAGCGCTCCCGGGGATCGTGGCCCAGATCGACGGGGCGCGCCCCTACTACGAGGATTGGAAGGGCTCCGCCGAGCTGTGGCTGGGCGGCGGCGGAGTGCCGGAGGTGGGGTCGATGATCCGCAACCGTCCGCTCGCGGAGACCTTCCGGCGCATCGCCGCGGAGTCCCGGGCGCGCGGCGGCGGGCGCGAGGCCCAGATCCAAGCCGCTCGGGACGCGTTCCTGCGCGGCTTCGTCGCCGAGGCGATCGCGGACTTCCTGGGGCGCACGGAGGTCCTGGACAGCTCCGGTGAGCGCCACCGCGGCCTCTTGGCCGGCGAGGACCTCGCGGGATTCGAGGCGTCGCTCGAAGCGCCGGTCAGCCTTGATTACCACGGTCACACGATCCTCAAGACCGGGCCGTGGGGGCAGGGCCCGGTGATGCTGGCCCAGCTTGCCCTGTTGTCGGGCTTTGACCTGGGCGCGATGGACCGCAACGGCGCGGACTTCATCCACACCGTGGTCGAGTGCGCCAAGCTCGCCTTCGCCGATCGCGAGGCCTGGTACGGGGACCCGCTCAGCGTCGAAGTCCCACTGGACGCGCTGCTGGCCGACGAGTACGTCGCGCAGCGACGCGGACTGGTGGGCGCCGAGGCCTCTGTGCAGCTGCGACCCGGACGCTACGGAGGCGGGCCCGAGCCGCGGTTACCGCCCGTGGTCACCATGGCAAAGGCGGGCGGTGCGGCCGGCGTTGGCGAGCCGACCATGGTCGGGATGGGCGAGCGTGGCGACACCTGCCACGTCGACGTCGCCGACCGCCACGGCAACCTGGTGGCCGCGACCCCGAGCGGCGGATGGCTGCAGAGCTCCCCGACGATCCCGGGGCTGGGCTTCTGCCTGGGTACGCGCGGGCAGATGTTCTGGCTGACCGAGGGGCTCCCCAACTCGCTGGCCCCCCGCAAGCGGCCGCGGACCACCCTCTCGCCCTCACTCGCTCTGCGCGACGGCCGGCCCTACCTGGCCTTCGGCACCCCCGGCGGCGACCAGCAGGACCAATGGTCCCTGGTGTTCCTGCTCTCCCACCTGCACCACGGGATGAACCTGCAGGAGGCGATCGACGCCCCGACGTTTCACACCACGCACTTCCCCAGCTCCTTCTATCCGCGCCAGGCCGACCC
>DASXCN010000281.1:0-5271 GCA_036491155.1 Solirubrobacteraceae bacterium
TGGCCCCGCTGCGCGAGATCACCGCCACGGCACGCCGCGTCTCGAGCGAGAACCTCGGCGAGCGCATCGACCTTCCGGGGCCCGCCGACGAGCTGCGTGAGCTCGCCGACACCTTCGACGGGATGCTCGCCCGCCTGGACAACGCCTTCGCCAGCCAACGCCACTTCGTGGCCAACGCGTCGCACGAGCTGCGCACGCCGCTGGCCATCATGCGCACCGAGGTCGACGTGGCCCTCGCCGACCCCGACGCCGGCGTTGTCGAGCTGCGCGAGATGGGGGAGGCGATCCGAGACACGGTGGACCGGTGCGAGCGGCTCATCGCCAGCCTGCTGCTGCTGGCGCGCAGCGAGGCGGCCACCGGCCAGGAGGAGCCCGTCGATCTCGGCGCGCTCGCCGCCGACTGCATCACCGACCTGTGGGCGCGGGCCGCGGAGGCCCAGATCGAGATCCGCGACGACCTGCAGCCGGCCTGGACGGTCGGCCACCCCGGCTTGCTCGAGCGTCTCATCGCCAACCTCGTCGACAACGGAATCCACCACAACGTCTCGGGCGGCTTCCTCCACGTCCAGACGCGGGCCGTGGGCAACCGGGTCGAGCTGGTTGTCGCCAACGGCGGCGATCCCATCGACCCCGCGCGCGTCGCCGAGCTCATGGAGCCGTTCCGTCGCCTGGACCGCTCAGTGCGCGGCTTCGGGCTGGGGCTGTCGATCGTGCAGTCGATCGCCCGGGCGCACTACGGCGAGGCCTCCCTCATCGCCCCGGCCGCCGGCGGCCTGGAGGTGCGGGTGACGCTGCCGCGCCTGAGCGAGAGCCGGGCCACCCGACCACGTCCCACCGACGCGGTGCGCTCGGACCAGGCCCCGCCTTCAGCAGATCCTCAGAGTCCTCTTACGAAGAGCTGACGGTCCGGAACGTACGCTCCGGTCATGTCGCACCGGCGCCACTTTCTGCGAAGCGATTAAGGGTCTGACCATGGCATCCCCGCGCCGTGTCCCTCCCGACGTCTCTTCCAGGCGCTCCGCGACTGCGACGAATGTGCGCCTCGTCGCCAGCGGTGGAGTTGCCTCCCCGCTACCTGGGGTACCGGCGGCGGCTCAGGCTACGACTCCCGCCTGAGTCTGCCCGCCGGACCTCGGGGTATCCGCCGGCGCCGCGGCTGAGCTGCGGCCGGCGCTGACGTGTGCCCACAGGCCGGCGGCGGCGTAGGTGCCCGCGGCCAGGCCGATGATCGCGGTGCTTGCTGGCAGCGGGCCGATCGCGTAGCTGAGGGCCAGGCCGCCCCACATCGAGCCCACCGCGATCGCTCCTGAGAGCGCCAGACCACGGTAGGGCCGCGCGGTCAGCGCGCGGGCCGCGCCCCCCGGCGCGGCGATGAGGCCGAGCAGCAGCAGGGCGCCGACCGCCTGGGTGCTCTCGGCGCTGACGACCGCGAGGGCGGCCAGGAAGGACAGGCCCAGCACGCGGACGGGAACGCCGCGAAGCGTGGCAAGCTCCGGATCGAGCGTGGCCAGCAAGAGCGGCCGCGCGGCGCCGAGGACGAAGCCGATCACCGCCAGCGCCACCACCGCGGCGATCACCGCGGCGCCGGCGCTCAGCGAGTAGACCGAGCCGAACAGGGTGTTGGCGGTGGTGATCCCGCTGGCCCCCGCGGCGCTGGTGGCCAGGATCGCCAGCAGCAGGACGCCGATCCCCAGGATCCAGGCGAAGCTGATCCCGATGGTCACATCGTCGGCCTGGGCACGGCGGCCCAGCGCGCCCATCGCGCCGGCCAGCACCAGGGTGAGGGCGAACAGCCCGACGCGCTCGTCGACGCCGACCACGGCAGCGGCGATCGCACCCACGAAGGCGACGTGGCTGAGCGCGTCGCCGGCGAACACCTGGGCGCGGACGACGACGAACCAGCCGATCAGGCCGCAGGCCAGCGCGATGAAGGTTCCGGCCAGCCAGGCGTTGCGGACGAACTCGTGGGCGAACATCAGTGGTGGCGGCCCAGATGGGGTGGGCGGTGGGGTGGGCCGTGGGGTGGGCGGTGGGGTGGGCGGGAACTGATTACCCGCGCGAGCACGTACACGACGAAGGCGATCGTGCTCACGTAGAAGCCGACGGGATAGATGCTGAAGTAGGCGATGGCCAGTCCCAGCCACACCGTGACGAGCGCCAGCACAACGGTGAGCACCAGACCGGCGAGGGGGCGCGCGGTGAGGCGCTGGGCGGCGGCGGGCGGTGCCACCAGCAGGGCGAAGACCAGCAGCGCCCCGGTGAGCTGGCTGGTGGCGGCGATGGCCAGCCCCAGTATCAGAAGGAACAGGCCATCGAGCAGGACCACGGGCACGCCGCTGGCGCGGGCGACCTCGCGGTCCACCGACGCGAACAGCAGCGGCCGAGCCAGCCCGGCCAGCGCGCCCAGCGCGGCGACGGCGACGAGCGCCAAGGTGAGGACCTGGCCCCGGGTGATCCCGAGGAACGTCCCGAACAGCAGGGTCTCGGGGCCGCCGAGCACCGCCTGGTTGAGCGAGAGGAAGAGAAACCCGAGGGCCAGACCGACGGTCTGGACCGTCCCGATCACGGCCGACTCGCCGCCCTGGGCCCGTCCCGGCCGTCCGGTGCGGCTGCCGCGGCCGATGGCCAGCGCCGCCGCCGTGCACGCGACGTAGTAGCCCAGGGCGGTTGGCAGTCCCGCCAGGGCGGCCCCGGCCGCGCCGGGAAAGGCCATCACGCTGAGCGTGTGCGAGGCGAAGGTCTGACGGCGCAGCACGACATACCAGCCCACCAGGCCGGCCAGCACCGCGACGATCGTCCCCGCCTCCAGGGCGTTGACCATGAACGGATACGTGAACAGCTGCTGGAGGTCGTCGATCGGATTGGGGGAGAGGGAGGGGTTCATCGCCGGTCCGATTAATCAAGTAAACTTATAAGTTTACTAAGCATGACGGTGGCCGTGGTGGTGGGGCGCCTCGGGCTGGCCCACGACGACCAGGCGGCCGTCGGAGCTGCGCAGCACCTCGATCCTGGTGCCGTAGAGAGCGCTGAGCGTCTCGGCGGTGATCACCTCGTCCACCTCGCCGCACAGGGCGTGGCCGCCCGCGAGATAGACCACGCGGTCCAGATAGGCGGCCAGCGGGTTGACGTCGTGGGCGACGAGCAGGACGGCGACGTCCTCGGCGCTGGCGATGCGGCGGATGAGGCCGGCGACCATGGCCTGGTTGGGGAGGTCGAGGCTGTCCAGTGGCTCGTCGAGGATGAGCAGCTGGGGGCGGCGCACCAGCGCGGTGGCGATGAGCAGCCGCTGCTGCTCGCCGCCGGAGAGCTCGCCGATGGCCCGGTCGGCGTACGCACCGGCGCCCACGAGAGCGATCACCTCCTCGACGCGGCGGCGTTCCTCGCGGCGGCGGCGGCGGGCGCGCGGGGTGAGGGCGAGCGGGATCCCCCAGCGTGCGCCGTCGAGGCCGAGGGTGACCAGGTCGACGCCGCGCACGCGGGTGGCGGCGTCGAAGCTCTGGCGCTGGGGGAGGTAGCCGATCCGCCCCCGCGACTGCTGGGGCGGGCGCCCCAGGACGTCCACCGATCCGGCGGTCAGCGGCACGAGGCCCAGGATCGCCTTCATCAGGCTCGACTTGCCCGCCCCGTTGGGGCCCAGGACGGCGACGAACTCGCCGCGGCCGATGGTGAGCGAGACGTCGGAGAGGATGGTGCGCCCGCCGATGCGGATCGCCGCGTGCTCCAGCGCGACGGCGGCTGCCTGCGTACGCGGGGCGGCGGCGCGGGCGGCGTCGGTCATCGGCCCGTGGCCTGGTGCAGGGCGGCCGCCAGGCGCGTGAGCTGGGCGACCTGCCACTGCTGGAAGGACGACGATGCCGGCGACAGGGTCTCGGTCACGGTGGCGATCGGGATGTGGGCGGCGCGGGCCAGGTCGTTGAGGTGCTGGATCCCCGGGGTCACGTTCTGGGAGTTGTAGACCCAGACCTTGATCTGGTGGTCGGTGATCTGGCGCTCGGTGGTGATGGTGTCCTGGGCAGTGACCTCAGTGCCCTCGCTGATCGCCTTCATGAAGCTGTCGGGCGTGATGAGGCGCAGGCCCAGTGCGGGCGCCTGGAGGGCGAAGATGCTCTCCGACGCGCCGACCGGTGTGCCCGCGTAGCGCGCGCGGATCTGGGCGATGAGGCGGTGGTAGGCGGCCAGGCCCTGAGTATCGAAGCGACGCAACTGCGCGGCGAAGTAGGCCTTGTGGGCCGGGTCGAGCTTGGCGAGGTCGGCGGCGATGGTGCGCGCGACGACCAGCACCTCCGCGGGGTCATACCAGCGGTGCGGGTTGTCGCCGTCCTGCAGGCCGAACAGGGAGCCGACCGTGAGCGTGATCCGGCCGTCGACCGGGTTGGCCGCCAGCAGCTTGGGCGCCCACGGGTCATACCCCACCCCGTTGACGATGGCCAGCTGGGCGATGGCCATGGTGCGGCCGTCGACGGTCGTCGGTTCATAGTCGTGCGGGTCCTGGGCGGGGTTGACGATCACGCTCGTCACCTGGGCGTGCGCGCCCCCGATCTGGCGCGCGATGCTCCCCCAGAAGTTCTCCGCCGCCACGACGCGGACCCGGCCGCCGCTCGCGGCGGTCTGGGCGTCGCCGCACCCGGCGACGAGGAGGGCAACGGTGGCGGCCAGCGCGATGAGTCCAGTGCGTGCGCTCACGCCCCCAACCTATCAGAGAATGAGAATCAGTCTTATTCCTATTCTCATTATCGTCGGCGCTACAGTGGGGGCATGGCCAGCCTGGAGTGGATCCGCTACGTGTACTCCAACCTGCAGATGGGCGGCTACAGCCGGGGCGGCGCGCGCGACGCGGTCATCGACCTGCTGGGCGACCAGAACTGCGCGCTGAGCGCCGTGCGGATCGAGGACCGGCTGCGCGCCGACGGCCGGCCCATCGCCCGCGCCAGCATCTACCGGACGCTCGACCTGCTGGTCGAGCGCGGCTTGGCCGAGCGCGTCGTCGTGGGTCAGGGCGAGGCTCGCTTTGAGCCGATGGAGCCCAGCGGTGAGCACCACCATCACCTCTACTGCGGCCAGTGCGGCCGGCTCATCCCCTTCGACGACCCCGGCCTGGAGCGCGCCATCGGCAAGCTGGAGGACCGCCTCGGCGTCACCGTCGACAGCCACGACGTGCTGCTGCGCGGCGCCTGCGAAGAGTGCCGCTGACGCGGCGTCGGTGTTGGCTGCCGGATCGCCGCGAGGGCGGGCAGAAGGTCACTCTCACCGTTGGAGTCGTCCGTGCGGGTG
>DASXCN010000282.1:0-1602 GCA_036491155.1 Solirubrobacteraceae bacterium
ACGAGGGACTGTTACCAGGACCGTGGGACAGCTCACGAGCCCGCCGCGGACCCCCCGTTTCGTCCGGGCCGTCCTTCACGATGCGCGACCCGTGCCCTCCCCTCGCCCCAAGTCCAACCGCACCCCGCTCCGGGTCTGGCAGACCCGCGCGCTCACCGGGATGGCCGCCTGGGAGGACGGGCCGTTCCTGCTCTCGGCCGCGCCCGGGGCGGGCAAGACGCGCCCGGCGCTGGAGTTCGCCCGCGCCCAGTTGAATGCCGGCGCCGTGAGCTCGGTCGTCGTCGCCTGTCCCACCGCTCCCCTCACGCGGCAGTGGGCGCGC
Source organism: Solirubrobacteraceae bacterium (assembly GCA_036491155.1). Taxonomy (GTDB): domain Bacteria; phylum Actinomycetota; class Thermoleophilia; order Solirubrobacterales; family Solirubrobacteraceae; genus Palsa-465. Next base: position 323 of record DASXCN010000282.1, read on the forward strand.
GCCGCTCATGACCTGGGCCTCGACCTGGTCCCCGACGCCGACTCGCCCAAGCCGCCGTCGGGCTTTCACGGCGTCTCGGTCACCTACGCGCGCGTGGCCCGGTCGCCCGCGCGCTGGGCCCGTGCCCTTCCCCGCCGGACGCTGGTCATCGCCGACGAGGCACACCACCTCGGGGAGGAGCTGACCTGGGGCGTTGCCTTCGCCCGGGTGTTCGAGGCGTGCCCGCGGTGGCTGCTGTTGTCCGGCACCCCGTTTCGCTCGGACGCCACGCCGATCCCCGGCGTCAGCTACGACGCGGACGGGATGGCTGAGCCCGACGTCTCCTACAGCTACGCCGAGGCAGTGGCCGACGGCGTGTGCCGCCCGGTCTCCTTCGTCGCCTATGACGGCTCGCTGTCGTGGCGCAGCGGCGACGACGTCATCGAGTCGAGCTTCGAGACGGTGCTGTCCACCCGTGAGGCCAGCCGCCGCTATCGCACGGCGATCTCCACCGATCTGCCCGATGGGCTGCCCCGGATCCTCAAGGAGGCCGACACCAAGCTCCAGGGCATCCGTCGGGACGGGCACCGCGACGCCGCCGGCCTGGTCGTCGCCGCCGACTCTGAGCACGCCCGGCGAATCGCCAAGCTGCTGCGGGAGGCGACGGGCCGGGTGCCGGTGGTGGTGCTGCACGCCGAGGCGCGCGCCGCCGCCAAGCTCGCCGCCTTCACCGGATCGACGGACCCGTGGATCGTGGCCGTCAACATGGTCTCCGAGGGAGTGGACATCCCCCGCCTGCGTGTGGGCGTGTACGCCACGGCAGCCAAGACGCCGCTCATCTTCCGCCAGATCGTGGGCCGGTTCGTGCGCACGCTGCCTCGCCGCCCGGTGGAGCCGAGCTGGCTCTACGTTCCGGCCGATCCGGTGCTGCGCGACCACGCGGCCAGCGTCGAGCAGGAGCTGCGCGGCGCGCTGCGCAGGCCCGGCGAGGAGGACCCGTTCGCGCTGGACGAGCGCGAGGAGCGCCGACAGACTGAGCGCTCCGACACGCCGGAGTTCGTCCCGCTCAGCGCCGATGTCGCGCCCCAGATGACGCTGTTCGGGGCGCCGGCCCCGGCTCCGCCGTCAGCCGCGGCGGCGCGGTGGGCCACCGCGGCGCCCGACGGAGGCGCCGCCGGCGACGGTGCGGGCGAGGTGCAGACGCGGGAGGTCCCGGCGTTCGAGCGGCGGGCCCACCTACGCGACGAGCGCCACCGGCTGGTGTCCGAGGTCCGGCGCCGCGACGGGACCAGCCACCGGGA
>DASXCN010000283.1:0-1742 GCA_036491155.1 Solirubrobacteraceae bacterium
ATCGGCGCCGCCGGGTGTGTGGCCGGCGCGCAGAACGTGTTCGATCGCACGCTGCAGTACGCCAAGGAGCGCAAGGCGTTCGGCCGCGAGATCGGCCGCTTCCAGGTCATCCGCCACAAGTTCGCCGAGATGGCCACCAAGATCGAGACCGCCCGCCAGCTCGTCTACACCACGGCGTGGCGCTTCCAGAACGGCGAGTATCCGGTGCGCGAGATCTCGATGGCCAAGCTGTATGCGGCGCGGATCGCCGTGGAGGTCGCCGACGAGTGCATCCAGATCCACGGCGGCGCCGGCTACATGGTCGAGTACGGGATCGAGCGCGTGTGGCGCGACATGCGGCTCAATCGCATCGGCGCGGGAACGGACGAAATTATGTTGGACGTCATCGGACGCTCATACGGCCTATGACAGAGGGGGTGATGCGGATTTGTCACGCCACGCGAGACAAATCCGCACCACGTCGGGCGGTGGTGCCGCCGTTCACGGAGGGCCATGAACGTCTGAGGTCGGAGATGCGGTTGTTCGTCGAGGAGCGGCTGCGGCCCCATGCCGACGAGTGGGAGGCGGCGCAATGGTTCCCCAACGACGCCTTTCGATGGGTGGCCGACGCGGGCTACCTGGGCCTTGGCCTCACCGACCCCGTCGCCGCCGCGGTATGGGTGGAGGAGCTCGCGCGGTGCGGATCGGGCGGCCTCGCGGCGGGCCTGGGCGCCCACTCAGGGATCGCCCTGCCGCCGATCGCGCGGTTCGGCACCGAGGAGCAACGTGAACGCTACGTCACCCCCGGGCTGCGCGGCGAGCTGATCGCCGCCCTGGCCATCACCGAGCCGGGCGCGGGCTCGGATGTCGCCGGCATCCGTACCCAGGCCCGCCGGGTCGACGGCGGCTACGTCGTCAACGGATCCAAGACGTTCATCACCGGCGGGGTGCGCGCCGACATCCTCGTCACCGCGGTCAAGACGACGCAGGACGGCGGCCATCACGGGCTCTCCTTCCTCATCATCGAGCGCGGCCCGGGCGTCACGGCGTCGGCGCTGCGCAAGCTCGGCTGGCATGCCTCCGACACCGCGGAGATCGCCTTCGACGACGTCTTCGTGCCGGAGGAGAACCTGCTGGGCTCAGAGCACCAGGGCTTCTACCTGATCATGGCCAACTTCCAGTGGGAGCGGCTCCTCATGGCCCTCGGCGCCGTCGGCGCCATGCAGGTGTGCTTCGAGCGGACGCTCGACTTCCTGCGCGCTCGTGACGACCTGCGCTCCCAACAGGCGATGCGCCACCGGGTGGCCGAGATCGCGCTCGAGCTCGAGGCCGGGCGCGACGTCACCTACGCCGCGCTGCGCCGGCACGTCGCGGGCGAGGACGCGGTGCGCGAGGTGACGATCGCCAAGCTGCGCACCCAGCGGGCCGCCTTCGACGTCATCGACGCGTGCGTTCAGATCCACGGCCTCGACGCCCCCGCACAGCTCGAGCGGGCGCTGCGCGACGCCCGCCTGGGGCCGATCGGCGGCGGGACGGACGAGATCATGCGGGAGATCCTGGGCCGATCGATGGGGCTGTGAGCGTGCGCGCCGCGGCGCCCCCCATCGTCTAGCCTCAGTGAGCGTGGACTCGGCACGAGGTCAGCTGCTGATAGCGGGCCCGGGACTGTTGGACCCCAACTTCTGGCGCACCGTCGTCCTCATCGTCGAGCACTCCGAGGAGGGCGCGCTGGGCCTGGTGCTCAACCGCCCCTCCGAGACGAC
>DASXCN010000284.1:0-2430 GCA_036491155.1 Solirubrobacteraceae bacterium
CGCCGGCGCAGGGCCAGCGACTCGATCGACACCGCCGAGCGGGCGACGTTGCGCACCACGGTGAGCATGGTGTGGCGGGTGGCGAGGCTGGCGGTGGGGTTGAGGCAGAGCACGTGCGTGTCGCGGCCGGCGGGGGCCGCATCGAGGTTGGTGGGGCTCCAGACGCCGCCGTCGACGTACTCGCGGTCGCCGATGCGCACGGGGGCGAACAGCCACGGCACGGTGCACGAGGCCTCGACCGCCTCGGCGACGGTCGCCGCCGGCGCGCCGGGGCTGCCGAACACCACGCGGCGCCCGTTGGCGCGATCGACCGCGGTGACGCGCAGGCGCCCGTCAAAGCGCGCAGCCGACCGCTCGAGGTGGGCGCGCAGGCTGGCCAGCGTGTCGGGCGGGCGGGGGAGACCGCGCAGCAGCAGCGCACGGACCAGCGCGCCCCCGGGCGCGGCCATCCCCAGCGCCAGCGGCGCGAAGGTGGCGCTGGCGGCCAGGGCGGCCTGACCTGCGCGGCGCGCGGCGGCGACGGCCGCCACGGCGAGCCCGCGGCCCGCGGCACCGTCGGCCAGTTGCAGTTCGGTGCCCACCGACGACGGCCGGCGTGGCGCGTTGCCGCCGACCAGGTGGGCGGCCACGATCGCGCCGGCTGAGGTGCCCACGAAGGACTCGCATTCGCGCAGGTCGAGATCGGCGCCGTCCTCGACCCCCGCCAGGACGCCCATCATCCAGGCTTCGCCGAGCACGCCGCCGCCACCGAGAACCAGGACATCGGGCCGGGTACGCATTGGCCCGAGGCTACCCCGGTCGCAGGGCTGACCTCTGAGCCGCTGTATGCGATGGCCAACAGACGTATGTACGTGATAGCGTACGCGCCATGGTGCTGGCCGAGCCGAGTCTGACCTCTCCCGAGAGCCTGGGCCCGCGGATCCGGGCACTGCGCGAGGCCATGGACCTGTCGCTGCGCGACCTCGCGGTGCGCAGCGGCGTGAGCGCTCCGATGCTCTCCCAGGTCGAGCGCGGTGAGACGAGCCCGACGCTGCAGGTGGCCACGCGCATCGCCCACGGCCTGGAGCTCCGGCTGTCCCAGCTGCTGCGCCTGGACGAGGGCGGGGCGGTGACCGTGGTGCGCGCCGGCGAACGACGAACCGGCCCCGGCGCCGCCTCCGGCCACGCCTACGAGATCCTCACCCCGCCGCTGCCCGGGCAGCGGGCCGAGCTCTCGCGCCACACATTGGCGCCCGGCGCGGTCACCGGCGGTCCCGGTGACCCGCCGATGCACGAGCCCGGCAGCCGCGAGACCGCGCTCGTGCAGGAGGGCACCGTGATCCTGCACTGCGACGGCGCTCGCCACGAGCTGGCCGCCGGCGACTGCGTGACCTTCGACGCCGACCTGCCCCATCACTTCGAGAACCCCGGAATCGACGAGGCCGTGCTCCTGGCCGTGGTGAGCGCGGGACTCAGAAGGAGCTGAGCGAACCACCCATGCCGAAGAGCCTGTTCGAGAAGATCTGGGAAGAGCACGAGGTGGCGCGCGGCCTTCTCTACATCGACCTGCACCTCGTCCACGAGGTCACCAGCCCGCAGGCCTTCGACGGGCTGCGGATGAACGACCGCCCAGTGCGCCGTCGCGACCGCACGCTGGCCACCGCCGACCACAACGTCCCAACCGACGGCACGCCGGTGGCGGCGCGGATCCAGGACGAGTTGTCGCGGGTGCAGGTCCAGACCCTGGAGCGCAACTGCGAGGAGTTCGGGATCCCGGTCTACTCGCTGGGCTCTGACCGCCAGGGGATCGTGCACGTGATCGGCCCCGAGCTGGGCGTCACCCAGCCGGGCATGACGATCGTCTGCGGCGACTCGCACACCGCCACCCACGGCGCCTTCGGCGCGCTGGCCTTCGGCATCGGGACCAGCGAGGTCGAGCACGTGCTGGCCACCCAGTGCCTGGTCCAGTCAAAGCCCAAGTCGATGATCATCCGCTATGAGGGCGAGCTCGGCTTCGGCGTCACCGCCAAGGACCTCATCCTGGCCACCATCGGCCAGATCGGCGTCGACGGCGCCGTCGGCCACGTCGTCGAGTACTCCGGGCCGGCGATCCGCGCCCTCACCATGGAAGGGCGCATGACCGTCTGCAACATGACCATCGAAGGTGGGGGGCGCGCCGGGATGATCGCGCCCGACGACGCCACCTTCGAGTGGGTGATCGGCCGTCCCGCGGCGCCGGCATCGGTGCCCGAGGACTGGCGGGAGCTGCACACCGACGACGGCGCCGCCTTCGACCAGGAGGTGACGGTGGACGCCGGGGCGATCAGCCCGATGGTCACGTGGGGCACCAATCCCGAGATGGTCGTCGGCGTGGCCGAGGCGGTCCCCGAGCCCGAGGACGACGGCGACGAGCGGGCCCTTCACTACATGGGCCTGGCGGCCGGCACGCCG
>DASXCN010000285.1:0-3919 GCA_036491155.1 Solirubrobacteraceae bacterium
GACAGGGTGCGCGTCAGCATCCGCTGCAGCGGTGGGTCGTCGTCGACGACCAGGACGCGCTCGGCGTCCGACGGCGGATCAGCCGCCGGCGACATCGCGGCGGATGAAGATGAGGAAGGCCGCGCCGATGGCGGGGATCCCGTAAAGGGCACACACCCACGCGGCGCGCACGATCGGCTCCCAGTCGGTGGGGGTGCGCAGCAGCCCCTGCCACGCGTTGAACTGGGTCGAGAGCAGGTAGGGCTGGAGCGAGCCCAGCCCCGGCAGGATGCCGATGAGCTGGATGAGCAGCGACACCATCAGCGTGCCTACCACGGCGGCGGCGCTGTTGCGCGTCACCGAGGACAGCAGCAGCCCGATGCACACGATCGCGGCGATCGGGATGAGGTACACGAGCAGGCTGACGTAGACGAGCTCCAGCCCCTTGGGCGCCGAGACGATCGTCCCCGAGAGGCTCTGCAGCGAGTTAAAGCCCGATTGGATGCTGCCGGCGATCACCGCCACCGTGCCGCACAGGAAGATCGCGATCACCGCGTAGGTGCTGGCGGCCAGCGCCTTTCCCGTGAACAGCTGCCAGCGCTCCAGCGAGCGCGTGAAGATCGTTTTGAGCGTCCCGTTGTGGTCCTCGGAGGCGAAGATGTCGCCCGCCACCAGCGCGGTGATGAGCGGGAACATCCACACCGCGCCGAAGAGCAGGATGACGAGCGGGACGGCGAGCCCGCTGCGGTCCAGGTAGTCCGAGAAGGCAAAGCCACCGCCCCGGTCCTGGTGGTGGCGCAGATGGATGGCCAGCACGAACAGGATGGGGACGATGATGGCCGCGCCCAAGCCGATGTAGGTGCGCTTCTGATGGCGCAGCTTGAACAGCTCCCAGCGGTAGACGGTGCCGACGCCGGGCATCAGCGGGTGGCCTCGGCGGCCTGTGGGTGCTCAGGGCCGCCCGCCGAGGGCACGCCCGGGGTGGGCGGGGGTCCGTCTCCCTCGGTGAGACTGAAGAAGAGGTCCTCGAGGGTCACCGTCTGCGGAGCCATGGCGTGGATGAGCGCCCCTGACTCCACCAGCGCCTGCGACAGCGGCCCCACGACATCCTCGTCGGCGGTGAACGAGATCCGGCCGTGCTCCGTGCGCACGTCGGCGATCCCGGGCTGGGCACGGCACACGGCCAGCGCGCGCTCGTCGTCGGTCGTCTGCAGCCAGTAGCGCGTGCCGGCACCGCGCTTGAGCTCCGCGATCTCGCCCTCGTAGACGATGCGGCCCTGGCGGACGATGGCCACCCGGTTGCACACGTCCTCGACCTCGGTGAGCAGGTGGCTGGAGAGCAGGACGGTCATGCCCTGCTCAGCCAGGCGCCGGATGAGCAGACGCATATCGCGCATCCCGGCCGGGTCCAGTCCGGTGGCGGGCTCGTCGAGAAGCAGCAGCTTGGGCGCGCGCAACAGTGCGGCGGCGATCCCCAGCCGCTGGCGCATGCCGTGGGAGTAGCCGCCCACCTTGTCGCGCTGGCGCCCGCTGAGCTCCACGGTGTCCAGGGCCTCATCAATGCGCTCAGGCGCGCCGCCGCCGTCGTAGGCGGCAAGCATCTCCAGGTTCCTGCGGGCGTTGAGGTAGGGGTAGAACGTCGGCGCCTCGACGAAGCCGGCCACGCCCTGCAGGGCCCGCACGCTCTCCATCGGGTCGCGCCCGAACAGCCGGACGGTCCCCTCGGTGGGTCGGATGAGGCCGAGCATCATCCGCAGCGACGTGGTCTTGCCAGCCCCATTGGGCCCGAGGTAGCCGTAGACGTCCCCCGTCTGCACGGTGAGGTCGACGCCGCCGACGGCGGTCAGCTCGCCGTAGCGCTTGACCAGGCCGCGGACCTCGATCGGCGGCCGTCCGGCCTCGGCGTTCGTCGCCGAGGCCGGATTGTCAACCGAGCTGTCTGTGCCTGACGTCACGGAGCGGTCTTGCTGAGCGCGCGCGCCGCGGTCTCCGCCGCGTAGGGGGCGACCGACCCGAGCACCGTGTAGGCCACGCCGGCGCGCGTGAAGCGCACCACCGTCCCCAACGGGGTGGCCAGCTCCTGGCCGGTGGCGCCGTTGATCGACACCGACGGGAGGTTGAGGCCACCGGTGCCAGAGCCGGAGCCGGAGCCGGAGCCGCCGGGGGCTGTCTGCCCGGCGCTGCTCTGCTCGATCACCGCGATCCCGCCCAGGCCCTTGCCGTAGGTGACCAGTGCGGCCGGCTTGCCGCCCCAGTCCAGCAGGCTGACGTTCGCACGGGGCAGGCCCGCCAGCGCCGCCGGGGCGCCGAGGGTGAAGGGCACGTGCCGGGCCACCGCGGCGAGACCGCTGACCTGGGCGTGCCTGGCCTTGGCGCGGGCGGCGCCCGCGGTCTGCGCGGCCGCGGCGTGCTGGTCGGCGCTCGAGACCTTGACGACCTTGTCGCCGGACGGGGGCGTGATGTTGAGGTCGGAGTCGGAGATCTGCCCGTAGGAGATGTTGGTCGCGCTGAGCGCCATCACCGGGGTGGGGTTGCCGCGGGCGTAGATGGCGATGCGCAGCGGCACACCGGTGACCGCATCCCATGCGACCTGGGCCTGGCCCAGCAGCCCGCCGGAGTGCTTGGGCGAGACCGACACCGAGTAGGCCGGGCGCCCGGCCACGTCGCCGGGGTCCGACGTCTGCGCGCCACCGACGTCGACGTGCGTCATGAGACGGGTCAGGCGCGACTGGATCTGCGCCACCGTCGGGATCCGGTGCGCGGTCGCGTCCTTGCCCCGGTCAGCTCCGGACTTGTCGGCCGGCAGCGTCCCCTCGTACACGGTCTTCTGCATCGGATCAGAAACCCAGAACGAGCTCTTGTTGACGACGAGGTTGGCGTCCCCGTTGTCGCCCTGCAGCTCGATCCGCAGCCGGCCGTCGTCAGACAGCCACACCCGACCGTGGCGGGTGCCCTGCAGCAGCGGGTCGGCGGTCTCGCCGGGGAGATCGTCGGAGCTGATGAGGTTGTTGGTGAAGGTGATGTCGGCCGTGATGCCCTTGACCGGCGCGGCCGTGAGGGCGTTGTGAATGGACGCGGCCAGGGGCTTGGACTGCGGAACCGGCCCGGCGCCGGTGGCGGCGACGGCGATGGCCGTGCCGGCGCCGATGGCGATGACGAGGCCGGCGATGAGGGTCAGAAGCCGGCCGGTGGATGCGGTGCGCAGGAATTTCATGATCGGTACGCCTTTCCTTGGACGAGATCCAAGATGGCAGGCGAGCTTGAAATTACTTTGACAGACGCCGACCGCCGCTAAGGTCGCCTCTCAGAGATGTGCCGCCTGTTCGCCATGAGCGGAGGCCGGGAGCCCGTGCACGCGACCTTCTGGCTGCTCGAGGCGCCCGATTCGCTGTCGGAGCAGAGCCGCCGCGAGCCCGACGGCACCGGCCTGGGCTACTTCGACGGCGACGGCCGGCCGGTCGTCTCCAAGCAGGCCGTCGCCGCCTTCAAGGACCGCGAGTTCGCGCGGGAGGCCAAGGCGGTGAGCTCGCGCTGTTTCGTGGCCCACGTGCGCTACGCCTCGACCGGCGGGCTGTCTGAGCGCAATACGCACCCCTTCGAGCAGGACGGCCGGTTGTTCGCGCACAACGGCGTCGTCGAGGGCCTGGAGGCGCTCGAGGCCGAGTTGGGCGACGCGATGTCGCTCGTCGCCGGCGACACCGATTCAGAGCGCCTCTTCGCGTTGGTCACACGTGAGACGCGACGGACCGGCGACGTCGGCGAGGGCATCGCCGCGGCGGCGCAATGGGTGGCCGCCAATCTGCCGCTGTTTGCCATCAACCTCGTGCTCATCACGCCCGACGAGCTGTGGGCGCTGCGCTACCCCGACAGCCACGACCTGCTCGTGCTCGAGCGCGATGCGGGCGGCCCCGCCGGCCACGCACACCTGGCCCACGCCAGC
>DASXCN010000286.1:0-2218 GCA_036491155.1 Solirubrobacteraceae bacterium
GCGGCGGTGGGCGACCGCCGGCGGGCACTGGCGCTGGCCGACGAGGAGCTCGCGCTGGCCCGGCGCTGGGGCGCGCCGCGCCCGATCGGGATCGCCCAGCGCGCCGCGGGGCTGGCGCGAGGCGACGACGACGGGCTGGAGTTGATGACCGCGGCCTGCGCGACCTTGGCCGAGGCCGGGGCGCCCGTGGAGCACGCGCGGTCGCTCGTCGCACTGGGGGCGGCGCTGCGCCGCCGCGGCGCGCGGGTGCAAGCGCGCGAGAGCCTCCGCGATGGGCTGGACCTCGCCCACCGCTGCGGCGCCGTGGCGATTGCCGAGCACGCGTGGGAGGAGCTGGTGGTCGCCGGCGCCCGTCCGCGGCGCGATGCCCTGCGCGGCCGCGACGCGCTGACCTCCAGCGAGCTCAGGGTCGCGCGTCTGGCCGCCGACGAGCGGACCGACCGCGAGATCGCGCAGCTGTTGATGGTCACTCCGCGGACGGTCGAGACCCACCTCACCTCCACCTACGCAAAGCTTGGGATCCGCTCGCGCCGCGAGCTGGCACCGGCGCTCGATGACGCCCAGGGGGCCCCGGGGGCCGACGCCCCGGCTGCGGCCGTGGACGCCTGAACGAGACAGAGCTCGCGGCCTCCAGCGCGGCCCGCCGACGGCCGATGGCACGTTGGTGGGCAACGAAGTACCGAAAATGAGCAGGTACCTTCCGCAGGCACTCGGCGCCACGGGGCTGGTTGTTGCCGGTCCAGTCGTGGCGGTGTGGGCGCTTCGGGCATGGCAGGTCGTCGGGTCCACGGCGATGGCCATCGCGATCGGAGTGGTCCTATCGGTCGCGACCTCGTTCGCCGGCAGCGCTTATTGGGCTAACCGTGAGCGCTCGCGCGACGTGCTGTTCAGCGAGCTGATGCTGTGGGGCTGGCTGCGCCGTTGGCGCGCCGAGCACAAGCTCAACGCCGTCCTGGAGCGCCTGGCTCGCACGACCGCCTCCGGTGTCGATCGCCAGGCCACGCCGCAGCTCTCGATGCTCACCGGGCTGTCCGCTGCCCTGGAGGCGGGCGACCCATACACACGCAACCACTCGCGGCGCGTGGCCCGTTACGCCTCGATGATCGCCGAGCGCCTGGGTCTGCCCGCGGCGGAGGTGGACCGGATTCGCACCGCGGCGGCGGTCCATGACGTTGGCAAGGTGCGTACGCCGATCGCGGTGCTGCACAAACCGGGCCGGCTGACCGACGACGAGTACGAGACCATCAAAGCCCATCCGGTCGATGGGGCGCGGTTGGTCCAGGCGCTGGGGGACGAGCACTTGACCGCCATCGTCCGCCACCACCACGAGCGCTTGGACGGCCGTGGCTACCCCGACGGCCTCGTGGGAGAGCAGATCCCGTTGGGAGCGCGGATCGTCGCGGTGGCGGACACCTTCGACGCCATCACCTCGGCGCGGCCCTACCGGCCCGCCAGCGCCCATCGCAAGGCCCTGGACATCCTCAGCAAGGAGGCGGGCACCCAGCTCGACGCCGACGCGGTACGTGCGTTCCGTGCCTGCTACACCGGCCGCAGGCCGTTCGCGCTGTGGATGACGTTCCTCGCGCTCCCGCAGCGCGTGAGCAACACGTTGGGCAACGGGGCCACGGCCAGCGCCGCGTCGGTCACCAAGGTCGTCGCCGCCGCATCGACGGTCGCCGTGGTCGGCGGGGTGGCCGCGAGTACGCGGCCGCTGCTCTTCGTTCCCGCCACGCCCCGCGCCACGGCGCACATCATCGCTCCGGGCACGCCGCGGTTGGCTGCTGCGCCGGACGTGACTTCGGCGTCGCGCGGTCTCGCCGTTGCGTTGTCGCATCCGCTCGTAACCCCCGGCGCGCGCACCCTCGGGGCGGCCCGCCTGCATCGCGCCGGTGCCCGGTCGCGGCGCCGTGCAGGGTCGCCGGTGTCTCGTCTCCGGCGTGCGCGCGCGTTGCACGGCGGCGCGGTGCCGGTGAGCACCGGATCTCCCGGCGCGCCCGGGACGACGCCGTCGAGTTCCGCCCCGGTCTCGACGTCGACGCCGAGCGGGCCGGTCTCCACCGTGGCGGCCGTCCCGACGAGGCCCACCACCACGACCCCGACGGACTCCGGCACGGCCACGAGCGGCGGCAGCGCCGACACGTCCACAAAGGACCACGGGTCGGGCTCGCCGCCGGCCACCACCACGACGCGGACCACACCCACTAGCACGGCGCCGACG
>DASXCN010000287.1:0-1902 GCA_036491155.1 Solirubrobacteraceae bacterium
TCGCCCACCGTGGTGAGGTTGATCGAGGTGATGGTCGGCGCCCCGTCGACGAAGCGCAGCGTCACCACCGCGTCGGTCTTGACCGAGTTCACCGGCGTGCCCGCGTCCGCCAGCGCCGCCGACAGCGCCATCGAGAAGCAGGACGCATGCGCCCCGGCAATCAGCTGCTCGGGGTTGGCCCCGGGCCCGTCCTCAAAGCGCGAGCGAAACGAGAAGTCGCCGGAGATGCTGTCCCCCGCCGTGAACGTCCCGGCGCCGCCCTTGAGGTCGCCTTTCCATTCTGCGCTGCCCTTCGCCGGCATGGTGCTCCTTTGCAGTCGGGGGTCGAGCTGCGCATCCTATCCCTGGGCCGGTGACGGCCATGTTGGGTCACAGCGCCTGGCCGCCGGTGTCGACCAGGCCGTCGGCGACCAGCCGGCGCAGTGACTCGCGCAGCGCGTCGAGCGAGCTGTAGGCCGGCCAGTAGCCCAGGACATCGCGGGCGCGGTCGATGCTGGCGGCAATGCTGCGCGAGACGTGCTCGCGGGTGGCGGCGGCGTGCTCGGCGCCCACGCGCCGCTCGAACTCGGGCCAGGCGAGGAACTCGGCGACGGCCTCGCGGCCGAACCATCCCGCGACGCCGATGGCCAGCCCCCGCAACGTCATCGCCTGTGCGGACACGACATGGAAGCTCGAGCCGATGGCCGCCGGGCGGCCCAGCGCTCGCTCAAAGGCTTGCGCGACGTCGTCGGCGTGCACGTGATGCAGCACGCCCAACCCGAGGTCGGGCAGCGCCACCGCCTGTCCGGTCGCCAAGCGCCCCCACACGCCGAGATCGAGGTTGCCGGCCGGCGTGATCGATGACCATGGGCCGGTGATGTGCCCGGGATGCAGCACCACGCTCGGGACGCCGCCGGCGATCGCCTCCCGGTGCAGCAGCGCCTCGATCGCGGCCTTGCCCGTCCCGTAGTCGCCGAAGGCGGTGCGCGGCTCGTCCTCGGTGATCGGCACCCGCAGGGCCGGCCCGTGCACCCAGATCGTCCCGCAGTGCACCAGCAGCGGCCGGGAGGGACGCAGGGCCTGGACCAGCTGCCGGGCGGACTCCGGCGTGAAGCAGATCATGTCGATCACGGCGTCGGCGCCCAGCGCCGCCACCCGCTCGCCGAACACGCCCTCGGCATCCTCGGCGTCACGGTCTGCGATGACCCGCTCGACGCTCCGCCACTCCACCGCCGGCACGTAGGGCTCCCGTTCGCCGCGGCTGAGCGCTACGACCTCGTGCCCCGCCCGCACCAGGCGCGGGATCAGGTAGCTCCCGACGTGCCCGGTGGCGCCGATGACGACTCGGGGTGTCCGGCGCACATGGCGGCGGTGACCCAGGCGTCGTCGCGGACGTCGATAGCCAGCGCGAGGCGCGCGCACCGCTCAGGGGTGAGATCACCGGGGTTGTCGGGGTGCACGGCACAGCCCTGCGTGAACACCAGGTCGGGCAGGTTAACTAACCCCGAGTCGCTGGATCATGGCGTCCAGAAACCAGGCGAAGCCGTTGTGGACGCTCATGCGCAGCGGAGCGACCTCATCCAGGACGGCGGCCGTGCGTCGCCCAGGCGGACCTCAACGGACCCGAGGTCACCTTCGAGCCGAACCTGACCCGTTCACCGAGGACGAGATCACCTTCGCCTGACCCCGGTCCGCGCCCCTGGTGACCGCGCGGGGCGGGTCGGTTATGCTGTGCGCGCCCGCGCCGGGGTGGTCGCGGGAGCACAGACCATCGGATAGATCACCGCAGCCGCGCCAGACCGGGACGCTGACGCGCTGAGAAAGGGGCTCATGCGTCACGCATCTGCCATCACCGCCGCGGCGGTCACCGCCGCCGCGCTCACCCTGGCCGCGCCCGCCGTCGCGCGCGCAACCCTGCACCTG
>DASXCN010000288.1:0-3128 GCA_036491155.1 Solirubrobacteraceae bacterium
CGCGTTTTATCCCGAGGAGGCGCCGGTCCGTCGCGTTGCGGTGGACGGGTTTTGGATCGACGAGCATCCGGTGACCGTGGCCGAGTTTCGCCGCTTCGTGAAGGCCACCGGCCACGTCACCGGAGCCGAGCGTCCGCCCGACGCCGCCGAATATCCGGACGCTGACCCGGCGTTGCTGGTGCCCGGTTCACTCGTCTTCTCGCCGGGTGGCGGCCCGGTCGATCTCAGCGACTTCCGCAACTGGTGGGAATGGAAGCCGGGGGCGTTCTGGCGCCGGCCCGAAGGGCCGGGCTCTAACGTCGGCGGACGCGAGCTGCATCCCGTGGTCCATGTCGCCTACGCCGACGCCGTCGCCTACGCCCGGTGGGCCGGCAAGGACCTGCCCACCGAGGCCGAGTGGGAGTTTGCGGCGCGGGGCGGACTGGTCCAGAAGGTGTTCGCATGGGGCGACGAGTTCGCTCCACGCGGCCGGATGATGGCCAACACCTGGCAGGGGGAGTTCCCATCGGAGAACCTGCGTGCCGACGGCTATGACGGCACCTCGCCGGTTCGCAGTTTCCCGGCCAACGGCTACGGGCTCTACGACATGACCGGCAATGTGTGGGAGTGGACGTGCGACTGGTTCCAGGTTCAGCGGGCCGCCGTCGACGAGCGACCGTGCTGCGTGCCGAACCACGGTCGGGGCAGCAGTGCGGACGGGAGCCTCGCCGAGGGCGAGACGATCCCTCGCAAGGTCATCAAGGGCGGCTCTCATCTGTGCGCGCCCAACTATTGCCTGCGCTACCGGCCCGCGGCGCGGCAATCGGAGGCGGTCGACACGTCGACCTCGCATATCGGCTTCCGCTGCGTGGTCCGCGGCTCTCCGGTGCCATGACGGCGACCGGGCATATCGAACGCTCGGTGGCGGTGTCCAGGGCGCCGGCGCTGTTTGGCCGGGTGATGGCGCTGGTGGCGGCGACCGTGGGTTTCGCCACCCTCGGCGTGTGGGCGGCGCGCGATGCCGGGGGCGCGGAATGGTTCATCGCGTGGTTGCTCGCGATCGGTTGCCTGATCGCGCTCAACGTCGCCAACGCTCGGGGCAGGACGGGTCTGGCGGTCGTCCTGCTCATGGGCTTTGGCCTGCTGATGGGGGCGAGCGTCGCCACGACGGTCAACTATTACTCCGCCACCGATCCGACGGCGGTCCGTCAGGCGTTCGGCGCGACGGCGTTGTTCGTCGCGGCGCTGGGATCGGGCGGATATGCGGTACGACGCGACCTGTCGTTTCTGTACCGGGCGTTGTTCTGGCTTCTGCTGGCCCTGATTGCCGCCTCGATTCTGCTGATCTTCGTCCGCATCCCGGCCGCGTACACCCTGTGGTCGATCTTCGGCCTCGTCATCTTCGGGCTCTACACCGTCGTTGACTTCAACCGCCTGCGCCACGGGGGCACGGAGGAAGCCGTTCCGCTGGCGGCGGGGATCTTTCTCGACGTCCTGAACATCTTCCTGCTGTTCCTACGGCTGTTCGGGCGGTCCTCCTGACCGGAGTCCAAGCTGAGTGACCGGCGTGTCAGGCGGCGGAGGCGGCGTCGCGCTCGATCTCGGCGGTGTCGGCCTTCAGTTCCTTCTGCTGGAGCTTTTCCGCGCGCTTCATGGCGCGTTCGACCTTGGCGCCCATGTCCGACACGGCGACCACGACCAGGCCGGCCGTGCCCGTGTCCAGGTGCTCGCCCAGCTCCTTGAGATCGTGGCGGCTCATCCCCGCCGCGGCATGACCGGTCACGGCCCCGAGGACTGCGCCTCCCGCGGTCGTGGCGGCGAGCAGGCCGCCCCCGATGGCCGCGAACGGGAACAGCGCGACCACGAGCCCGGTCGCCAGCCCGACTCCGCCTCCCAAGACGCCCCCAACCCGAGTGGGCGTCTCGTGCTTCTTGACGATCTTGACCTTGCCATCGTCGCGACGCTCGATGACGGCCGCATCCCAGGCATCGATGAGGCCCGCCTCGGAGTGGAGGTCGTGCACGAGCTGATAGTCGGCCTCTGCGCCGTCAACGCTGTCATACACACCAACGATCGCTATCAGCGTGTCAATCGCCATCTGTGACCCCTTTGTACGTGTTAGGAGCGCGCATGGAGCGGGCTCCCACGAGCGATGGGCTCTGGTTGTCCCATCGCCGGGATCCTCGGCCGCCCGTGGGTGAGCGGACGTCACCCACAAGGGGTGAAATTGCGGCACGCACGCTAGCCGGCTCCAAGCGCGAGCATAGACTCATGACACCGATGAGATGCTGGTGCGACCGGAAGTGCGGTGACTGACGTGATCCTCTGCGCGGTGGACGACTCCGAGGCCGCTCAAGGCGTCCTCGATACGGCACGGTCCCTGGCTCAGGGCTTGCAGACGAGCCTCGTTGTCATACACGTCGTCGGAGATGGGTCAGACGACGCCGACGAGCTCGTCGGCCGGGTGCGCGATCGGCTGGGTGACGAGCACGCCGATGTACGCGTCGCGGCGGGATCGCCCGCCGAGGCGATTCGCGCGGCGGCAGACGGCGAGGATGCCGAGATGCTCGTGGTCGGGTCACGGGGTCGCGGGAACCTGCGATCGGCTGTCCTGGGTAGCGTCTCGCGCGACCTGACCGCCAACGCGGGCCGTCCGGTGGTGGTCGTCCCACCCGGTGGGGCCTGGAGCACCGATGACGGTCGTGCCGCCACGGAAGGCGCGAGCGTCGTCTGTGGCGTGGATGGCTCCGAGCAGGCGCTGGCCGGAGCCGTGTTCGCGGGCCGCCTCGCGGAGCGCCTGTACTCCCGCCTGGTGATCGTCCACGCGCGTCAAAACGTGAGGGCCGCGCTGTCCTACCCCGGAGCCCGCTCTGAGACCCCGCCGGTGACCGGGCAAGCCGACTCGGTCGACAAGGTGGCCGCCGAGGTGCTCGAGCGAGCGGTGCGCGCGGCCGACGTCGGCGCGACCGGCGTGACCGAGCCGGGGCCGCCCGCCGAGATCCTCGAGTCCGTCGCCGAGCGTGAGCAGGCGCGGCTGATCGTCATCACGGCCCGTGGCCTGGGAGGCGTTCGCGCGTCGGTCCTCGGGTCGGTGGCCGCAGAGTTGACCGCAGGCGCCGGCCGCCCGGTGGTCGTGCTCTCGGAGGCGA